>NZ_AEVS01000089.1 GCF_000189255.1 Vibrio brasiliensis LMG 20546
ATCGTTACCCGTAGATACGTGTAACAACATCATCAGTGTACTAATCTGACGATGACAATTTGTGGAGAGATGGCTGAGTGGTTGAAAGCACCGGTCTTGAAAACCGGCATACGTTAATAGCGTATCTAGGGTTCAAATCCCTATCTCTCCGCCACATTCGAAAAGCCCGTTGCTAACGCAACGGGCTTTTTGCATTTTAGAACGAGAACGGACTTCGTCCTGCGAGAATTTAGAACGGGCTGCGCCCTTCGAGAGGTGCACGTTATAGATGCTGAGTAGGTATCTGATGCAAAGTTTTTTGTTAGGGACTTACGTCTATAATCCAGAAAAAAAGGTTGACGCATTCACGTCAACCTTCCCATATTTTCTCGCTTCTCGCTTCTCGCTTCTCGCTTCTCGCTTCTCGCTTCTCGCTTCTCGCCTCTAACTCACCAAATGCGTCGGCCACTCTTCATAAGGAACAGGTCTGCTGTATAAGAACCCCTGGCCTAGAGGGCAACCAAGTTGAGTGAGTAGATGTACCTGCTCATCGGTTTCAATCCCTTCAGCGACAATGTTCACTCGCATGCCTCGGGTCATATTCACGATGGCGGCTACTATCGAAGTGTCGAGGTTGTTTGGGTCCATACTATTAACGAAGGCGCGATCGATCTTCAGGCAATCAAAAGGCAATTTATGTAGGTAAGCAAGAGAGCTGTATCCGGTGCCGAAATCATCAATAGCGATTTTGACACCAAGATCCCGGATAGCCTGTAAGTTTTGGATCGTCACAGAGTCGTTATCGACAATGCGTGATTCGGTGATTTCTAGAGTAAGATTGCCCGGATTTAAGCCTGACTGAGTTAAGATTTTCTGCAGAGTGGTAATGAAATCAGGCTGTGAGAGTTGGTTGACGGAAAGGTTCACATGCATATCAAACGAAGCGTCCCACTTTCCTTCTTTAATCCCTTTTGCGGTGTCGTTACAAGCTTGCGTAAGGATATCTTCTCCAATCGCTCCAATTAAGCCACTCTCTTCAGCTAAGGGGATGAATTCGATCGGTGGTAATAAGCCCGATGACGGTGAAAGCCACCTTGCCAGAGCTTCAGCACCAACAATTTGACCACTATTTAGGTCGACCAGGGGTTGGTAAAAAGGTAAGAATTCTTTGTGTTCGATGGCATCTTTGATTTTTGCCAGCATCAAGGTTCGCTTGCGAGAAATATCTGCCATCTCAGAACGATAGTAGCTGATACTTGTTGCGTCATGTTTGGCGTTGCTAAGTGCGATGCTACCACTTCGGAGCCATACCGTCATATTTGAGTCCGGCCCGTTTTCAACGACACCTACAGAAGCGCTAACCACTATGCTTTCATGTTCGATAACAAATGGTGAAGCAAACATCTCGACAATTCTATTTGCCAACTCTTTTGAATCCCGCTCGTCCAGCTGTTCTGGAATATAGATGGCGAACTCGTCACCACCCACCCGGGCTAGGTAGTGTTGATTAATAAGCAGCGACTTGAGCCGACCTGATATGGCGGTAAGAATTTGATCGCCTAAGCCGTGACCGAGACTATCGTTGATATCGCGGAATTTGTTGATGCCTACCAGCAGCAAGGTACCATCAAGTTTGTTTAGAGCATCGCAGGTCTCAATCAGACCTTCACGGCTGTAAAGCTTGGTCAGCGAGTCATAGAGTAACTGAGATCGTAAGGCGCGGAATGATGCTTTCAAGTTGTTAGCCATTTCATTGAAAGCGAACACTAGCATTGAGGTTTCGTAGATACTGCCAGCTTGAGGCATATGGCTGTCCCAATCGCCTTTAGCGAGCTGCTTTGCCGCTGCTGCGGTAGACGTTATTGGTGTCACAATCTGATTAAACGCTAACAAGCCAATCACGATACCAGTGAAGCTGGCGATTAAGCCGATTACCCAGCTATTTCTTTGGCTTTCCGGGAGTTTACCTAGTAAGTGGGATTCGGAAATTGCGACCCCAATGTACCATTTCAAACCGTGCTCATCGGTATAGGGAGTGAGGTGGTTAAAGTAACGTTCACCGTCGAGGTCTAATGCAAATCGTTGGGTCTGATCAAGATTGAAAAATTCTTGTGAGACTGAGTATTCAGCATTGGCCTTGACGATAGGGTTTGAACTTTCGGTTGCTAACAGTCGCTCGCCTTTTTTGCTCAATGTTGTTCCCCAAGAGACAACACTGCCACTGGTAGATTTGGCCACAAGCCGTTTTTTGTCATCGACGATATAAATAACGGCGTTGGTATGCTGTTGTTGCTGTCTAAGGAAGGTGTTGAAGGTATCGATTTTGATGTCGGTAACGACGACCCCCTGGAACTCTTGTTCGTAGAACACTGGGGTTAAGGCAGATAGGGTGATCTCTTGTCGTTCGTCTGCATTGGCATAGATAGAAGACCACATTGGCACTAATGACTGTGCAACGGGAGCATACCAAGGTCTGATCCTCGGGTCGTAATTTTCTATTACTGAGCGAATCTCCTCGTTGAGCTCCTCGCCTCTATAGATGACTAAATTATAATCGGTGCGCGCATCTTGAACCATTAAGGTGTAGTCACTATTCGACTCTTTGCGAAAGCCTATATACTCTGCAGTTTCACCACCGAACCCTATTACATCGAGCTGAGGAAAGGTGTGGTAGAGGTGGCGGAATGCGGTTAGGAAATATTGCTCAATGTCGGAGGTATCACCTGAGCGATAAAGTCGGTTAAAGCCTATTGAGTGACTGAGAGCTAAACTGGCCTGAAAGGGTTGATTAAGAAAGTTATTGAGTTCGAGCGTTACGTTTTCCGTCAGTGCTGATAACTGTTTATCGCTGATGTCAGAAACCATCTCTTCATAGCTGTTCTTCTGGACAGAGATTATCACGCCGACTGTAAAGATAAATATCAATACAAAGGGCAGCACAACAGCGGTTCTGAGGGTGATTTTCGTCTTCGCTTTCATTCGACCCCTTGTGCACTTTCTGATTAATAAAGGCGAGTGTTAGAGGGTTAAAAAGGTGATTACCTGAAACATTTAACCTGCCCAGCAAGATCAAATAGCAGCAATCACCTTGAATCGCTAAGGTGGTTAAGCGATGGTTTGTTAGTAAAGCTCTTTTAGTTTACGAGTGAGCGTATTACGTCCCCAGCCTAAAACTTTCGCTGCATCTTGTTTGTGGCCATTGGTATGTTCTAAGGCCGCTTCCAAAAGTATACGCTCAAATTCAGGAAGTGCGTAAGAAAGTAGCTCGGTATCTCCTTGAGATAGGGAGCTCTTTGCCCAGCTTGCTAATTGTTGTTGCCAAGAACCGGACGCACTGATATCGCTGTGTTTTTTCTCTTCGAGTAATTCTCCTGGTAGATCTCCCGGAAGAATTTCTGAGCCACTTGCCATTACGGTCAGCCAGCGACAGATGTTCTCTAACTGACGTACGTTGCCCGGCCAGTCCAGACGGTTAAGTGTCTCAACCGTATTAGGGTGGAGAGTTTTAACATCGACGCCTAACTCCTCAGCGGCTAATGCCAAAAAGTGCAGGGTGAGTTTTTCAATGTCCTGCTTACGTTCACGTAACGCTGGGATCTGAATTCGAATTACATTCAGGCGGTGAAACAAGTCCTCACGAAAGTCCCCTTTAGTGACTAGCTGTTCCAGATTCTGGTGGGTTGCAGCAACAATGCGTACATCTACTTTTATTGGTGAGTGACCACCAACGCGATAGAACTGTCCGTCTGCTAACACACGTAGTAAGCGAGTTTGAATATCGAGTGGCATGTCACCAATCTCATCCAGAAACAGTGTGCCTCCGTTGGCTTGTTCAAAACGTCCCTGACGGACGCTGTTCGCCCCGGTAAAGGCTCCTTTTTCATGACCAAACAGCTCAGATTCAATCAAATCTTTTGGAATCGCTGCCATGTTAAGTGCGATGAAAGGTTTACTTGCACGAGGACTATGGCGATGTAAGGCGTGAGCGACCAGCTCCTTACCCGTTCCGGACTCGCCATTAATCAACACTGAGATAGAGGAACGCGAAAGTCGACCAATTGCGCGAAATACCTCCTGCATTGCAGGCGCTTCACCAATGATCTCTGGAGGAGTGTAATCATCATCTGCCAGTGAGGCTTGCTCTTGCTTCTGTTCGTGACTGTGGGTGATAGCACGCTCTACCAGCGTTAGGGTTTCATCAACATCAAAAGGCTTAGGCAGGTATTCAAAAGCGCCTTTCTGATACGCATTTACCGCTGCATCAAGATCTGAGTGAGCCGTCATGATGATCACTGGTAGCTCTGGAGAGCGTTGATGTACCTGCTTAAGCAGTTCAATCCCATCGATGCCTGGCATACGAATATCTGAAACGAGTACATCGGGAGTCTCTCGCTCTAGCGCCATTAAAACACTTTCAGCATCTGCAAAGGTTTCACATTTTATGTTGGCAGACGATAGAGTCTTCTCCATCACCCAACGGATTGAGCTGTCATCATCAACAACCCAGACGTATCCTTTACTCATATTGATTTCCTTGCAGCAACATTACTCACCTGGCTTAAATGGGTAAGTAAATAGTAAATGTGGTTCTTCCAGGCCAGCTCTCAACGTCTATCTTGCCTTGGTGTTGGTCTATTAAGTTTTGTGCGATCGATAGACCCAATCCTGTCCCCCCTTCTCTGCCACTGACCATAGGGTAGAAAAGAGTATCTTGCAGGTCGGCTGGAATGCCCGGACCGTTATCAGTAATTTCTATTCTTGCGGCGAGCTTACAGCGCTGACCGTGAATATTGGCTTGATGCACCGTTCTGGTGCGAATGACAATTTCGCCATTCTGTTGTCCTTTAAGGATCTGTCCTGCGTTACTCACAATGTTGAGTAGTGCCTGTTCAATCTGGTCTGAATCCATCAAAATCTCTGGCAGACTCGGATCGTAATCGCGTTCAATACTGACACTTTGGTTGGCTTCTAAATCAACTAACTGGCGGACTTTCTCCAGAATCAGATGGAGGTTTTCAGGCTGCTTCTTACCCGGTTTTTGAGGACCAAGTAATCGATCAACCAATGCTCTTAACCGGTCAGCCTGCTCGATAATTATTTGGGTGTACTCCGCTAGACTTGGATCCGGCAGTGTTCGCTCCAATAACTGAGCTGCACCGCGTAATCCGCCGAGAGGGTTTTTAATCTCATGAGCAAGCCCTCTAACCAATAGCTTAGCGGCCTGTTGTTGAGCATGCTGATTGAGCTCTTGAGATAGGCGGCGCTGTTGACCAATCTTTCTCATCTCAACCAATAGCATTAACTCTTTGTTCCAGGAGATCGGGCTAACGGTCACTTCAAGCATGAGAGGCTTGCCATCGACAACAAAGGTGACATCGCTGTCGGTGATACTTTGTCCGCTCTGCAGCGGCTGTGATAACAGAGCCAGATCCATAGAAGCATGTTGGATTAGGTGTGATAACGGGTGATCGACAATTCGCTTAGCACTTTGAGAAAACAACTGCTCAGCTGCAGGGTTGGCATACTTCACCTGTAGCGACTCATTCATAATCAGAATTGCGGTCACCTGGTGATTTAAAATAATGTCATTGAGTTCGCTATCCACTGCTTTCTCCCCATCCTTGAACTTGAATTGTGCAATGCACCAAAATGGTGCGGTTAATAATTCAAGTATGGCGCATTCATTATAAGAACTGAAGCTAAATAGCACCGTATACTGGGCTTTTGGTGTCGATTTAGCTCAACTACTCGCTACCTTGATAGCAAATACACCGTTATCGTTATCTATAATGCAATAAGCTTGCCGCCTATAAGCTATTGAATTACAAAAGAGTGATGGGTTATCAAATGACTAGAACTGCGTTTGTTAACTCACCATTTTGGTTCAGATAATAAAAAGGCTCGCCGAGTGGCGAGCCTTAATCTTGTCTATGGCAACATTCTGTTGCGCACTAAATTCGATTATACAGAGTAGTACAGTTCGAACTCTAGTGGGTGCGTAGTCATGTTTACTTTCTCTACGTCCTGAGACTTAAGGTCGATGTATGAATCGATAAAGTCATCAGAGAATACACCGCCAGCAGTTAGGAACTCACGGTCAGCATCCAGTTCAGCTAGAGCGTCTTTTAGTGAGTAAGCCACTGTTGGGATCTCTGCAGCTTCTTCAGCTGGTAGATCGTAAAGGTCTTTATCCATTGCTTCGCCTGGGTGGATCTTGTTCTTAATACCGTCAAGACCAGCCATTAGCATTGCTGCAAAGCATAGGTATGGGTTAGCTGCTGGGTCACCGAAACGAACTTCGATACGACGTGCTTTAGGGCTTGGTACCACTGGGATACGGATAGAAGCAGAACGGTTACGCGCTGAGTAAGCAAGCATAACTGGTGCTTCGAAGCCTGGTACAAGACGCTTGTACGAGTTAGTTGATGGGTTAGCAAATGCGTTGATTGCACGAGCGTGTTTGATGATACCACCGATGTAGTAAAGCGCCATTTCAGATAGACCGCCGTACTTGTCACCAGCAAATAGGTTAACACCGTCTTTTGCCAGAGATTGGTGAACGTGCATACCAGAACCGTTATCACCAACAAGTGGCTTAGGCATGAATGTCGCAGTCTTACCAAATGCGTGTGCAACGTTGTGTACAACGTACTTGTAGATTTGGATTTCGTCAGCTTTCGTAGTTAGCGTGTTGAAGCGCGTTGCGATTTCGTTCTGACCAGCAGTCGCTACTTCGTGGTGGTGTGCTTCAACTACAAGGCCCATTTCTTCCATGATTAGACACATAGCAGAACGGATGTCTTGTGAAGAATCAACTGGAGCTACTGGGAAGTAACCACCTTTAACGCCTGGACGGTGACCTTTGTTACCTTCTTCGTAGTCAGAACCTGTGTTCCAAGCCGCTTCTACGTCGTCAATCTTGAAGAATGAACCTGACATGTCAGTTGCGAACTTAACATCGTCAAATAGGAAGAACTCTGGCTCAGGACCGATAAGTACTGTGTCAGCAACACCAGTAGAACGCATGAAGTCTTCAGCGCGCTTAGCGATTGAGCGTGGGTCACGGTCGTAGCCTTGCATTGTAGCAGGCTCTAGAATGTCACAACGTAGGTTAAGCGTTGCATCTTCAGTGAATGGGTCAAGAACAGCAGATGATGCGTCTGGCATCATTACCATGTCTGATTCGTTGATGCCTTTCCAGCCAGCAACAGAAGAACCATCGAACATCTTACCTTCTTCGAAGAAGTCTGCGTCGATTTGGTGAGCAGGGATAGAGATATGTTGCTCTTTACCCTTTGTATCTGTAAAGCGTAGGTCAACAAACTTAACTTCGTTTTCTTGGATCAGCGATAGAACGTTTTCTACTGACATCTTGGATAACCTCCAGTGTTATTAAAGCGGTATAGCTCGATTCATTTAATTAAATCCAGCATTGATTAATTTCGTTTCAATCGTATTAATCGATGCTGATTTTATTAAAGCCAAAACCGTGCCAAAAAAATTAATCCATTAATTTCAATTAATTAGAGCGTTGGTGTTTAGTTTGGTGCACCAAAATGATCCTGCATTGCACCTGATTGGTGCATTGGTATAGTGTTGCACCAAGAGTAAACAAAATCGTGTTCCATTCAGCCCAGTTTTGCTATCGATGTCAATCGGGATTTGGTCTTACTCAGAGTGATTTAGCGTTTCTTAGAAAAATATCTGCTGAAATGCAGCGAATCAGATCACATATTTCTGGGTTTTTCGCTAGAATCTGGTACATTATGGCCGTTTTTTTAATCAAGTAAGTGCGCTATTGAAAACTGAGTTTTTATAAGCGGGCTTCTTCTATCGAGCGAATCAAATCCATGGCTACTCCACAGATTGATAAATTAAGAAATATCGCGATCATCGCGCACGTTGACCACGGTAAAACAACACTGGTTGATAAACTACTACAGCAATCAGGTACTTTAGAGTCTCGCGGCGAAGCTGAAGAGCGAGTCATGGACTCAAACGACATCGAGAAAGAGCGTGGTATTACCATTCTTGCTAAGAACACAGCAATTAACTGGAATGACTACCGCATCAACATCGTAGATACTCCGGGACACGCGGACTTCGGTGGTGAAGTTGAGCGTATCATGTCGATGGTAGACTCTGTACTACTTATCGTTGACGCTGTTGACGGCCCAATGCCGCAAACTCGTTTCGTTACTCAAAAAGCATTTGCTCACGGTCTTAAGCCAATCGTTGTTATCAACAAGATTGACCGTCCGGGTGCGCGTCCTGATTGGGTTATGGACCAAGTGTTCGACCTATTCGACAACCTGGGTGCAACTGACGAACAGCTAGACTTTAAAGTTGTTTACGCTTCAGCACTAAACGGTTGGGCAACGAAAGAAGAAGGCGCAACTGCTGAAGACATGGAAGCGCTATTCGAAACTATCGTTGAAGAAGTAGCAGCACCAGAAGTAGACCTAGATGGTCCACTACAGATGCAAGTTTCTCAGCTAGACTACAGCTCTTATGTTGGTGTTATCGGTGTTGCTCGTGTAACTCGTGGTAGCGTTAAGCCAAACCAACAAGTAACTATTATCGGTGCAGACGGTAAGACACGTAACGGTAAAGTAGGTACTGTAATGGGTTACCTGGGTCTTGACCGTCACGAAGTTGAGCAGGCAAATGCTGGTGACATCATTGCGATTACTGGTCTTGGTGAGCTGAAGATTTCAGACACTATCTGTGCTCAAAATCAGGTTGAAGCACTTCCGGCTCTATCTGTTGATGAACCAACAGTAACAATGACGTTCCAGGTGAACACTTCTCCGTTCGCTGGTAAAGAAGGTAAGTTCGTGACTTCACGTAACATCCTAGAGCGTCTAGAGAAAGAACTGGTACACAACGTTGCACTACGCGTAGAGCAAACAGACGATCCAGACAAATTCCGCGTATCAGGTCGTGGTGAACTTCACCTGTCTATCCTGATCGAAAACATGCGTCGTGAAGGCTTTGAACTAGCGGTATCTCGTCCAGAAGTAATCATCAAAGAAGAAGATGGTCAGCTAATGGAACCGTTCGAAACTGTAACTATCGACGTTATGGAAGAGCACCAGGGCGGTATCATGGAGAACATCGGCCTACGTAAAGGTGAGCTGAAAGATATGTCTCCAGATGGTAAAGGCCGTGTACGTATGGACTTCGAAATGCCATCTCGTGGTCTAATCGGTTTCCAGACTGAGTTTATGACGCTGACTTCTGGTTCTGGTCTTCTTTACCATACATTTGATCACTACGGCCCACACAAAGGCGGTAACATCGGTCAACGTGTAAACGGCGTACTAATCGCGAACGCGATGGGTAAAGCTCTTACTAACGCACTGTTCAACCTTCAGGAGCGTGGTCGTCTATTTATCGGTCACGGTGTTGAAGTTTACGAAGGCATGGTTATCGGTATTCACAGCCGTGATAACGACCTGACAGTAAACGCACTGAAAGGTAAGCAGCTAACAAACGTTCGTGCTTCTGGTACAGATGACGCGCAGGTACTTACTCCGCCAATCAAGATGACTCTTGAGCAGGCTCTAGAATTCATCGATGACGACGAACTAGTAGAAGTAACGCCAGAAAGCATCCGTATCCGTAAGAAGTTCCTAACGGAAAGCGATCGTAAGCGCGCTTCACGTTCAGCGAAGTAATCTGTAACGGATTAAGTTGATAAGCCCTGAGCAATGCTCGGGGCTTTTTTTATCTGGATATTGTCACCATGAAGCCGATTATTATTACCGGTGGGCCCGGAGCGGGTAAAACCACCTTACTGAATGCGTTGGGAGAGCAAGGTTACGCAACTTTTGCTGAGGGCTCACGCACTTTAATCGAGCAACAAAGTCAGTTGGACAATGGCATTCTGCCCTGGATCAATCTGCCTGCGTTTGCTCAGTTATGTCTCGATCTGATGGCTAAGCAGAAAAACGAGGCACTAAACCATCCGGTTGCGTTCGTTGACCGAGCGATTGCAGATATTATTGGCTATCTGAAAGTGGCTGGTTGTGAAGTTCCATCGGAATTTGCTACACAAAGCGCTGGCTATCATCCTAAGGTATTCTTTTGCTGTCCTGAGGAACCCATCTATGTTCAGGACGAAGTGCGCCCTCATAGCTTTGAGGAAGCATTAGAGATACATCGGATATTGGCCGAGACCTACACTGAGTTAGGTTATCAAGTGGTGGATGTGCCATGGGCAAGTGTAACGGAGAGAGTGACGTTTGTTGCCAAGCAGCTGGCTCTGAGTGGTGAGACTGTAAACTAAAACCTCCTCACGAGGAGGAGGTTTATCAATTATTTTTGGCTTAGCTTCTGCAGGAACTTGTCTGATTCTGCAATGGCAGCATTCATCTGCTTAATCGCGTACTGAATATCTTGTTCCAGGCTGGTGAACTCACCTTGCAGGGCGCCAATAGCACTGGCATTGAGGTTATGCTTCAAATAGAGAGTGTTATCACGCAGTGTGTTTAGCACGGGTGTCATCTTATCTTCAGCTCGCTTCATTGCTGATAACATCGTTTTGTACGAGCGTTGTGTCTCTTTTAGTTTTTGCTCACTGGCACGACGAAGCTTACTGCTAGTGTACAGGTCGAGTTCGCTTTGCCATTCGGCAAACAGGGCGTCAGAAACATCTTCAATCGCCGCAATTCGGTCACTCACTTCTTGTGCTGCTTTCTCGCTATCCTGATACTTGTCGTTAATCTGGTTATAAACCGTTTCCAGTTCACCACCATCAAAGTTGGTTAGTGCTGAGAGAGCTTCCAGTGCACTGGTAAATTCTTGTTGGGCATCTTGCTGTGACTCTTTCGCATCCTCAACGCGATCCACCATAATGTCGCGTTTGTGGTAGCCTACCTGTTCCATTGCAGAGTAATAGGCTGATTGACACCCGGTTAAGGTAAAAATCGACAATACAATAGCCAGTAAGTACGGCATGATGTGTTCCTTTCCTTTAGAATTAGAACGTTAGGATGACTGAGTTAGTTAGGAGATACAAGTTGAAAATCGAACCATTGATTAGGCAAGCAGTGTTATTTGCACGCTATCTGCTGACCCGCATGGGTCACGATAGAGTCAATGTTAATGCTGGCTATCTTGCTTACATTACTTTGCTATCGATTGTGCCTATGCTGACGGTGTTGCTTTCCGTTTTGTCCTCCTTCGCAATTTTTGAAAATGCTGGCGATGCGATTCAGGATTTCGTTATTACCCACTTTGTTCCGGCCGCTGGTGATGCGGTCAAAGGCGCTTTGCTGGAGTTTGTTGCTAATACCGGCAAGATGAGTGCTGTGGGTGGTGCATTTCTGTTTGTCGCCGCGCTGATGTTGATTTCTAACATTGATAAAAACCTAAACTATATTTGGCGGGTTAAGCACAAGCGCCGTGCTGTATTTTCTTTCTCAATGTACTGGATGGTGCTGACCCTTGGTCCAATCTTAGTTGGCGCAAGTATTGCGGCAACTTCGTATGTGACCTCGTTGAAGATCCTTGAGAGTGAAGCCATCTCCGGCCTCTATAACCAATTATTGCGTTGGTTGCCGTTCTTATTATCTTTCTTCGCCTTTGTCGGACTTTACCTGCTGGTACCAAATAAAAAGGTGCGGATTTCCCATGCTATGGTCGGCGCTATCATCGCGGCACTATTGTTTGAAGCGAGCAAAAAAGGCTTTGCTGCCTACATTACCCAGTTCCCTTCTTATCAATTGATTTATGGAGCCCTGGCGGCGATTCCGATCTTATTTGTCTGGGTTTATCTGTGCTGGCTAATCGTATTGGTTGGTGCTGAGGTTACTGCTGCACTGGGAGAAAGAGAGCAGTGGAGTGAGCCGACAGAAGTGGTACACTCGACAAAAATTGAAGTAGAACCGTCAGAAGGAAAGCACAGTGATAGCCCTGATCCAAAGAGTGAGTGAAGCCGCAGTACGCGTAGATGGTGAAGTGGTTGGAGAGATAGACAAAGGTCTACTTGTGCTACTTGGGGTAGAGAAAGACGATGATGAGGCAAAGGCAAAACGCTTGATGGAGCGTGTGACCACTTATCGAGTATTTGGTGATGAAGATGACAAGATGAACCTCAACGTGAAGCAAGTTGATGGTAAAGTTTTGGTTGTATCGCAATTCACCCTGCCTGCTGACACTAAAAAAGGTACACGTGCGGGATTCTCTCGCGGCGCCCATCCAGCTGATGCAGAGCGATTGTATGAGTACTTCGCCGATCGTTGTGCAGAGGTACTGCCGACAGAGCGTGGACGCTTTGCCGCAGATATGAAGGTGTCGTTAGTTAATGACGGTCCCGTAACCTTCTGGTTGCAAGTATAATTATAAGGCTAGTGGGGAGACGCTAGCTGTCTCCATAGAAAAGGACTTTTATGTTTAAGCTGATCACGCCAAAAACAGAGAACCAACTCAACAAGTATTATCACTTTCGTTGGCAGATGCTAAGAGAGCCTTGGCGTATGCCTATCGGCTCCGAGCGTGATGAATATGACCCAATGAGTCATCACCGAATGATTGTTGATGGTCGCGGCCGTCCGATGGCAATTGGTCGTTTATACATTACTCCAGATAGTGAAGGTCAGATCCGCTACATGGCGGTGAAAGGCAACCGACGCAGTAAAGGTATGGGTTCACTCTTGCTCGTTGCCCTTGAATCTCTGGCACGTCAGGAAGGTGCTAAACGTCTGGTATGTAATGCCCGCGAAGATGCGATTTCTTTCTATGAGAAAAGTGGCTTTGAACGTCGCGGTGAGCTAACCGATGAACGTGGTCCTGTGCGTCACCAACAGATGGTTAAGCAACTTGACCCAATGGCTAATGTACTGCGTAAGCCTGAATGGTGTACTGAGCTACAAGAGCGATGGGAGCATCAGATCCCAATCAGTGACAAGATGGGCATCAAGATCAACCAGTATACGGGGTATCAGTTTGAGTGTAGCGCCCAGCTAAACCCTAACTTAAACCCGCATAACACTATGTTTGCGGGTTCGGCGTTTACTCTAGCGACTTTAACTGGCTGGGGAATGACCTGGCTATTGATGAAAGAGCGCAACCTGACCGGTGACATTGTGTTGGCTGATAGTCAGATTCGTTATCGCCACCCAGTGACTCAGAACCCGGTTGCGTCGACCTCTCTTGACGGTATTAGTGGCGACTTAGACCGCCTCGCCTCAGGACGTAAAGCCCGAATCGTTATTCATGTGACCATCTTCAGTGGCGATACAGCTGCAGTCGAGTTCATTGGCACTTATATGCTGCTGCCTGATTACAAAGCGGTACTGGGCCCTGAAGCAACGGCTGATTCTTGAGCATCTGAAGCCTGTGGTGATTGAGGTGATTTTTCACCGCAGGTCTGCTTAATCACATTGGCTTTACCTAATATATCTGACCAAAGCTCCTGACACGTTTGCTCACTTTTTAGTAGCAAGGTTGCAAATTGAGGTTTGGTTAGGTCTGCTTCTCCGGCTAACTGGGTCGTTCCCTCCTGCGCAGCAATCAAGATACGTCCCCGATCGGCGCGCAGCTTAATCTCGCCCAAATCAAAATTCTGTTCAAAGCTTTGCTCTCCATCGAAGCTGGAGGCGTTTAGCTGTGCCTGATGTAAGTTAGCGCTAATGTAGCCAGATAAGCTGTGGGATAACATAGAGTAATCACCAGACAGCCCTTTTAATTCCATTTCGACTTCTGCCAATCCTGTCAGGGAGAAGGGTAATTGTTGTTCTAGCAGATGATGCTGCAGAGGCAGACCATCGGCGTGCAATGAGACTTGCCAGGGGGAGCTGGCTGAGCGCCTGTCCCATCGACCTGATGCTTCAATATAACCCTGCTCTAAAGGAACAAATGCCCGGTCGAGGGTCAAGAGGCTGTTATCCGCATGAGCTTTAAGGTGGGCCTGAGTTGCGATTAACTTGTCGATACTCGCAGCATTTGCGCTTACCTCTAAGTTTCCGTCCAGCAAACCAAACTTGTTGTCTTGGATAAGAGTTAGTTGAGAGCCGTCGATATTAAGTCCTGAAACTTGCCAGTAGGGCAGCTTTTCTACCTGAATAAACTGAGCATTTTCCACTTTGAGTTGTTCAATCGTCAGATGGTTGAGCCTGTCAGTATTCTCTTTTAACGCAGGAAGTAACTGTTCGGTCTGTTCGAGCCATTTAATACCAGCAATTTTGAGTTGCTCCAGAGCGATCTGTGTTGGTGAAATTATTCCCTGAAGCTGGACTCGCCCTTGCTTGAAGTCAGCGTCAAACTCTTCAATTGCAACTTGTTGAGGTGTTAGTGCCAGTCGCGCTCTTGGCGAGAACAGCTGGATATGCTGATCACTGATACTCTCTGCGTCGAACGAGAGATAGCCATCGTTTTGCTGCCACAGCGAACCTTCCAGAGTAAGGTTTTCCAGTGACGCATCTAAACGTTCTAAACGCCAGTGAGCATAGTTAAAAGAGCTGTTGAGAATATCCAGACTATTGATGTGACTGATTGGCAGGCTGAGATTACCCAGCGTAGTGATCAATTGTTCTATCTGCTCGCTTTCAGGTAACGATAGCGAGTCGATGGTCACGTTAACCAGAGACCAGCCCTTTGCGTATTGTTCGGCTTGCCCGGAAAACGAAGCACCACGCCAGTTAAATGAACTACCAAAAATAGTGCTGTCTTGTGCGCGGTAACGCATATCAACTAATAATTTGTCGAGAGCTTCCCCCTGCATATAGAGCTGCTCTGCAGAAAGCTGGATATCGCCGTAGGGCAGAGTCTGCTGTGAAGATGACCAGATAGGCTGCTCTATTTGCAGATTAACGTCGCGAGCAGACCATTTGGGACCACTGATATCAACATGTTTCAATGCTAGCTGGTGGAGGGTAACACCACTAAATAACTCAGAGTTAAGCTGGCTAAGGTCAATAGTCGCGCCTTCGATAAGGATGGAATCAAATGAAAGCTTGTCATTTTGCCAAGGGAACTGGCTTAGCCACACAGTCAGCTTTGGTAGCGTCACTACCTGATCAAGGTGCTCAATCTCAACGTCACGAAGCTGCAGTTGAAATGGGGCACTATATTGTACTTCTGAGGCAATAACAGAGTAGGGCGTGAGTTTGTCTATTATCAGATTGACCGCTTTGGGCGCATATTGAGATTGCATCACGACATAGAGCGTTAACACAGATAGAGTGACAATACTGACAAGCAGGATACTCAGCAGCAAAAGTGCTTTTTTCACGATGAATCACGTCCCTTAATGATTAGTGATACTAGCTTGGAACAAATTTTCATTTCAGGCAACAAAAAGCCCCTCAAATGAGGGGCTTAGATAAACAAATAGTGCAGAGGTCACTAATCCAGTTGAGGACCAGCTGCGACTAGTGATTTACCTTCATCATTGTCCGTGTACTTATCAAAGTTATTGATAAAGCGAGCAGCAAGATCTTTCGCTTTGCTTTCCCACTGTAGCGGATCTGTGTAGGTATCACGTGGATCCAGGATGCCTGGGTCAACGTCGTGCAGTGCAGTCGGTACTTCCAGATTGAAGATAGGGATGTGCTTAGTCTCAGCGTTTTCGATTGAACCATCCAGAATCGCGTCGATGATGCCACGAGTATCCTGAATTGAAATACGCTTGCCGCTACCATTCCAACCAGTGTTGACCAGGTAAGCTTCCGCACCAGCCGCTTCCATACGTTTAACCAGTACTTCAGCGTACTTGGTTGGGTGTAGTGTCAGGAACGCAGCACCGAAACATGCAGAGAATGTTGGTGTTGGCTCTGTAATACCACGCTCAGTACCCGCTAGCTTAGCAGTGAAGCCAGATAGGAAGTGGTACTTAGTCTGCTCTGGAGTCAGCTTAGATACTGGTGGAAGAACACCAAACGCATCCGCAGATAGGAAGATAACCTTATTCGCGTGACCTGCTTTAGATACTGGCTTAACGATGTTTTCAATGTGCTCGATAGGGTAAGAAACACGAGTGTTTTCTGTTTTCGAACCATCGTCAAAGTCGATAGAGCCATCTGAGCGAACAGTAACGTTCTCTAGCAGAGCATCACGACGAATCGCGTTGTAGATGTCTGGCTCGGCTTCTTTAGATAGCTTGATGGTTTTAGCGTAACAGCCACCTTCGAAGTTGAAGATACCATCGTCGTCCCAACCGTGCTCGTCATCACCGATTAGTTCACGTTTAGGGTCAGTTGATAGCGTTGTTTTACCTGTACCAGACAGACCGAAGAAGACAGCGACATCGCCGTTCTCTTTACACTTGTTCGCACTACAGTGCATAGAAGCGATATCTTTTAGAGGCAAGAAGTAGTTCATCATTGCGAACATACCTTTCTTCATCTCACCGCCGTACCAGGTACCGCCGATAAGCTGCATGCGCTCTGTCAGGTTGAATACAGTGAAGTTTTCAGAGTTAAGACCGTGCTCTTCCCACTTCTGGTTAGTACATTTTGCACCGTTCATTACCACGAAATCAGGTTCAAACGTTGATAGCTCTTCTTCGCTTGGACGGATGAACATGTTTTTTACGAAGTGTGCCTGCCATGCTACCTCGGTAATGACACGGATGCTTAGGCGCGTATCCGGGTTTGCACCACAGTAGCCGTCAATCACGAAAACACGTTTGCCAGAAAGCTGGTTAGTCACAAGCTCTTTCAGATCATTCCAAACGGCCTGATCGATAGGCTTGTTATCATTCTTAACGGCATCTGAAGTCCACCACATATGTTCTTCAGTCGTCGCATCCTTAACGATGTACTTATCTTTTGGTGAGCGGCCGGTAAAAATACCGGTATCAACAGCGACTGCACCTAACTCGGTAACTACACCTTTTTCGTAGCCTTCCAGATCAGCGCGAGTTTCTTCTTCGAACAACACTTCGTAGCTAGGGTTGCGAACAACCTCTTTTACGTTCTGAAGCCCGTGTTTGGTAAGATCAATTGTTGCAGCCTTTGTATGTTCCATAACGGTCATAGGTGCTCCTTATCGGAATATTTGTAGGGATTTTGTAATAATTTTTTAATTTTTATCTGCTCACCATGCTAGCAATGGGCCTCAGATAAAACAGGGATATAGCTCAAAAAATATCCGTAATTTTATTGGGGTTTTAAGCGACACATCACATATTGGTAGGGCTAGTTTATCGTGTGCGCAAAGCTTTGCGCTAGAGCAAAATTATTATTAATTGTCTAAAATTAACAGGTTAATTTATTACGGCTGAGGCTAGTTATAGCGAGGTTTTGATCACAAAAAGGCCAGCGAATGCTGGCCTTTTGAAGGGTAAATTACAAGCTTGGTATGCCGTAAAAATTAATGCAGTGTTTTGTTACCAGAATTTGCTTGATTAAATAGCTCTGATACTTCTGCTTCGTCGAACGTATAGTTCGTGCCGCAGTAATCACAATGTAAAGAAATTGAACCAATCTCTGCCAAAATGTCATTTACTTCCGCACGGTCGATGGTAACGATCGCTGCACCACTGCGGTCTCGAGAACAACCACAGAAAAACTCAACAGGTTGTGGTTCAAATACGCGAACCTTCTCTTGGTTATATAGACGGTAAAGCAGTTCGTTTGCTTCTAAACTGAATAGCTCTTCATCTTTAACGGTGTTTGTTAGCTGCTCCAGATGTTCGAAATCTTCTGGAGTACCAGTGCCATCAGGCATTACCTGGATTAGCATACCTGCAGCGTGAGCCTTGCCTTCATATTCGCCAGTTCGTAGCCATAGGCGTGTTTTTAGCTGCTCAGAGTTAGCAAAGTAAGCTTCTAGGATTTCAGACAGGTTATCGCCTTCAAGACCTACGATACCTTGGTAGCGTTCGCCTTTTTTAGGATCAATAGTGATCACTAGGTGACCTTTACCCATCAAGTCATGAATTGATGCGTCGTCAGCGATGTCACCTTCAAAACGAGCAACACCACGAATCTTCTGATCATGGTCGCCGTTGATAACTGCCAGTGATACTGGGCCGTCACCCTGAAGTTGCATGGTAATAGAACCTTCAAACTTCAGCGTTGCGGTTAAAAGCGTTGTTGAAACCAATAGCTCACCTAGCAACTTCTGGATTGGTGCTGGGTATTCCTTGCTAGAAATAATACGTTGGTAAGCTTCATCCAATTGTACCAACTCACCACGAACAGAAAGGTCTTCAAATAAGTAGCGGTTTAAAACATTGCTTGCCATGTGGCGTTTCCTCGTAAATCTGGTTGAGCTTATTGGTGTTTAAATTTAATGATATCGCGGCGCTGCTTCTTATCAGGGCGGCGATCTGGGCTAGGGTTGTGAGCATGAAGCTTGCGACGTGTCGCATTCTCTTCACGTTTATTTATGCTCTCAGCGGTCTCAGAGTAAAGCAGCTGAGCTTCTGGTGCTCCACGGCGTTGATCTGAGATCTTCTCAATAACCACGGTTTTCTCTTCGTGGCCTTGCCTTAAAGTAATGATCGCGCCGAGTTCGACTGCTTTGCTAGGCTTACTACGTTGGCCATTATAATGGACTTTACCACCATCGACCATATTTCGAGCGATGGAACGCGTCTTATAAAAGCGAGCGGCCCACAGCCATTTATCGAGCCTTACAGCTTCGGTTTGGGAACCCATTGTGATTTTTGCCCTCTAAGGTGAAGATTATTGATGCCCGTTATATGCCTAACAATGGTGACGAGAGTGGGATTTTTCAAGCAAGATCATAAAAATTGGCATTGCCAACCATTACGAGAATAGAGTTTTGTTATGTTTGGATATCGGTTATTTTGATACAATTAAACGCTATTTATCTGATAATTTACACAATTTCTACCTAACCATCGAAGAAGGACCTTGAGTGAAGCACAACAGCATCAACACGCTAATTAAGTTAGGTGAGAAGTTTAAACAGCAGCAAGTTCAACAACGAGCGAGCTTTGCGGTTATGCTCGTACTTTTAACGGCGACTGCATGGATTGCAGGACAAATGATTTGGCAGCCATGGAGTACGCCGACCGTCACTAAATGGCAGCCAACGGCTGCCGCTAAGGGGGAAGTGACGAGTTCGCCTCAAATTGACTTATCTAATCTGCAAAACAGCCATTTATTTGGTCAATATCAGCAAAGTGCTCCCGTTGTTCAACAGCCTAAAGTACAAGATGCGCCGAAAAGCCGTCTTAATGTGGTGTTAGTGGGTGTGGTTACCAGTTCTGTTCCGGAGAAAAGTCTGGCGGTGATTGCCAATCAAGGGCGTCAGGCGACTTATGGTTTGAACGAAGTAATAGAAGGCACACGCGCTAAGCTGATTCAGGTACAGCAGGATCGCGTCATTATTGATAACGCAGGGCGCAATGAGACGGTGATGCTTGAGGGGCTTAAGTTTACTAAGCCTTCAGCGCCGGTCGCTGAAACCAAGAATAACCAGATTCGCTCAACTGCATCTCAGGATACTTTAGAGCAGATACGTCAGGAAATTCGCAATGACGCACAGACGCTGTTCCAGTACGTGCGCATGTCGCAAGTAAAGCGAGATGGGGAAGTGATCGGTTATCGATTGTCTCCGGGTAAAGATAAGTCACTATTTGAATCTGTCGGATTAAAAGCGGGTGATATTGCTACTGCAATAAATGGACTTGATTTAAAAGACTCAGCGTCGATGAGCGAAGTTTGGAGCAATTTGTCGCAGATGACTGAACTGAATTTGACTGTTGAACGCAATGGTCAGTCATATGAGATATACATTGAATTATAAGATTGACGTCACGACGTCGTCTCGAGGAGTAAAGAGTGAACCATTGGCTTAAGAAAAGCGCATGGCTTTTAGCGGGAAGCTTACTAGTATCACCAACTATGGCTGTAGCGGATGACTTTAGTGCTAGCTTTAAAGGCACTGACATCAGTGAATTTATCAACATTGTCGGTCGTAACTTAGAGAAAACAATCATTGTCGATCCGTCGGTGCGCGGCAAGATAGATGTGCGTAGCTACGATATGCTGTCTGAAAAGCAGTACTACAGTTTCTTCCTCAATGTATTGGAAGTGTACGGTTTTGCTGTTGTGGAGATGGACAATGGCATTTTAAAAGTTATCAAAGCAAAAGATGCTAAAACATCGGCAGTTCCAGTGGTCGGAGACGGTAACATCAATGGTGATGAGGTCGTCACTCGAGTTGTCGCGGTACGCAATGTATCTGTACGTGAACTTTCGCCACTACTGCGTCAATTGAACGACAATGCCGGAGCGGGTAACGTCGTACACTATGATCCTGCAAATATCATCTTAATCACAGGCCGAGCGGCGGTAGTTAATCGTCTGGCTGATATCATCAAACGTGTCGATCAGGCTGGTGACAAAGAGATCGAAGTGGTGGAGCTGGCGAACGCATCTGCAGCTGAAATGGTTCGTATCGTTGAAGCATTAAATAAGACCACTGAAGCAAAGAACACTCCTGCCTTCCTACAGCCAAAGTTGGTTGCTGACGACCGCACTAACTCAATCCTTATTTCTGGTGACCCTCAGGTTCGTCAACGTCTGCGCAAGCTTATTCAACAGCTAGATGTAGAAATGGCTTCCAAAGGTAACAACCGAGTGGTTTATCTGAGATATGCCAAAGCAGAAGACCTGGTTGATGTTCTTAAAGGGGTTTCTGATAACTTGCAGGCAGAGAAATCAACAGGAGCAAAAGGCAGCAATACTCAGCGTGGCGAAGTAATGATTGCCGCTCACCCAGAGACTAACGCTCTGGTCGTGACTGCTCCGCCAGATATTATGAATGCGCTGCAAGATGTTATCTCGCAGCTGGATATTCGACGAGCACAGGTACTGATTGAAGCGCTGATCGTTGAAATGGCCGAAGGTGACGGTATTAACCTTGGTGTCCAGTGGGGCTCGCTAGAAACTGGTGCAGTTATCCAGTATGGCAACACAGGCGTGCCAATCGGACAGGTGATGGTCGGTCTGGAAGAGGCGAAAGACACTACGACGACTGAGAGTTACTGGAACTCGACGGATAATAAGTGGGAGTCTCGTCAGACAACCGAACAAGGCGATTACTCGACACTGGCTTCTGCTCTTTCTGGTGCACAAGGTGCTGCTTTGAGTGTTGTCATGGGTGATTGGACCGCGCTAATTAGTGCTGTGTCTACTGACTCGAATTCAAACATCCTATCTTCTCCGAGCATTACAGTCATGGACAACGGTGAAGCGTCATTCATTGTTGGTGAAGAAGTACCGGTTATCACCGGCTCTACCGCTGGCTCAAACAATGACAACCCATTCCAGACTGTTGACCGTAAAGAAGTCGGTATCAAGCTGAAAGTGGTACCACAGATAAACGAAGGCAACTCAGTTCAACTGAATATTGAGCAGGAAGTGTCGAACGTTCTGGGTGCAAACGGCGCGGTGGACGTACGTTTTGCCAAACGTCAGCTTAATACCTCGGTTATGGTTGAAGATGGTGCCATGATTGTTCTGGGCGGCTTGATTGATGAGCGTGCGCTGGAGAGTGAGTCAAAAGTACCGCTACTTGGCGACATTCCTTATCTAGGCCACCTGTTTAAATCGACCAGTACTCAGGTTGAGAAAAAGAACCTGATGGTATTTATCAAACCAACCATTATTCGTGATGGTATGACTGCGGATGGCATTACTCAGCGTAAGTACAACTTCATTCGTGCAGAGCAGCTGTATAAGGCAGATCAGGGCCTTAAGCTAATGAGTAGCGATAATATTCCTGTCTTACCAAAGTTTGGTGACGATATCCGTCATCCAGTTGAAATTCAGGCATTTCTCGATCAGATGGATAGTCAGTAATGGATGCACACGTAACGCCATTTTCTAAGCGTTTACCATTTAGCTTTGCCAACCGGTTCAAGTTAGTGCTTGAACCTACTGAGACGGGAGCAGTGCTTTACTACGTCGAGCCAATTTCAATTCAGGCTTTGCTTGAGGTGAAACGCGTTTTCGCGCAGACGTTTTCTCTGCAGCCGTTAAGTAAAGAGGCGTTTGATAGCAAGCTCACTGAAGCGTATCAACGTGACTCTTCTGAAGCTCGTCAGTTAATGGAAGATATTGGTGCAGATAGTGATGATTTCTTCTCTTTGGCTGAGGATTTACCTCAGGATGAAGACCTGCTTGAGTCGGAAGACGACGCACCAATCATTAAACTGATCAATGCAATGCTCGGCGAGGCAATCAAAGAGGGCGCTTCGGATATCCATATCGAGACTTTTGAGAAAACGCTCTCGATCCGTTTCCGTATTGATGGCGTACTGCGCGAAGTCCTTTCGCCAAGCCGCAAGCTTGCACCTCTGTTGGTGTCTCGCGTCAAGGTTATGGCAAAGCTGGATATTGCTGAAAAACGTGTTCCTCAGGATGGTCGAATTTCACTGCGCATTGGTGGTCGAGCGGTAGATGTCCGTGTTTCGACCATGCCTTCTTCACATGGTGAGAGGGTAGTAATGCGTCTGCTGGACAAAAATGCGACTCGCCTCGACTTGCACAGTTTAGGTATGACCCCGAGAAACCACGATGCGTTTGGCACCATGATTCAGCGTCCCCATGGCATTCTTTTGGTTACCGGTCCGACAGGTTCGGGTAAGTCGACCACCCTGTACGCAGGTCTAACGGAAATCAACAGTAATGAGCGCAATATCCTTACCGTAGAAGACCCGATTGAATTTGATATCGACGGGATTGGTCAGACCCAGGTTAACCCGAAAGTCGATATGACATTTGCCCGTGGCTTGCGTGCGATTCTGCGTCAGGACCCTGATGTGGTGATGGTGGGTGAGATTCGTGACCTGGAAACGGCTCAAATTGCGGTTCAGGCCTCGCTGACGGGTCACTTAGTGATGTCGACACTCCATACCAATACCGCGATTGGTGCGATTACCCGTCTACGAGATATGGGTATCGAACCATTTTTGATCTCCTCTTCGCTGCTCGGTGTTCTTGCTCAGCGACTGGTCAGAACATTATGTCCTGACTGTAAAGAGGCTTATCAACCAGATAATGAAACCAAGAAGCTGTTTGATGTTGAGGCAGACAGTGAACTGACCCTATACCGCGCCTGTGGTTGCGAGTCCTGCAACTTTAAAGGTTACCGCGGACGTACTGGGATCTATGAGCTACTGATTGTTGATGAAGATGTTCAGACCTTGATTCACAGCGAAGCTGGTGAACAAGATATCGAAAAACACATTCGTCGCCATACGCCGAGTATTCGTAGTGATGGACTAAACAAAGTGCGTCAGGGTGTTACTTCTCTTGAAGAAGTCTTGAGAGTGACCAAGGAAGGCTAATGGCGGCATTTGAATACAAGGCTCTTGATGGGAAAGGCAAAACCAAGAAAGGCGTAATTGAAGGTGATAACGCCCGACAGGTTCGTGCTCGACTAAAAGAACAGGGTCTTATCCCGGTAGAAGTCAACGAAACGCGACAGAAAGCGAAGAAGAGCAGCGGCCAGTCTGCTTCATTTCAATTTAAGCGTGGCCTAAGTACTCCGGATTTAGCCCTGATTACCCGACAACTCGCAACCTTGGTTCAGTCAGGAATGCCGCTCGAAGAGTGTCTGAAAGCAGTCTCTGAACAATCAGAGAAACCACGCATTCGTACTATGTTGTTAGCGGTACGCTCTAAAGTGACGGAGGGTTACACACTTGCTGACAGTCTGGCTGATTATCCGCATGTATTTGATGATCTGTTTCGTTCAATGGTTTCTGCGGGGGAAAAGTCCGGTCATTTGGATTCAGTGTTAGAAAGGTTGGCTGATTACGCTGAGAACCGTCAGAAGATGCGCTCTAAGCTGCAACAGGCTTTGATATATCCAGTGGTGCTGGTGGTGTTTGCGGTTGGTATTGTCGCGTTTCTGCTGGCAGCCGTGGTACCGAAAATTGTTGGTCAGTTTGTCCAGATGGGGCAGGAACTACCAAAATCTACTCAGTTTTTACTGTCATCGAGTGAATTTATTCAAAACTGGGGGCTGCATCTGTTAGTCGCCATTTTACTGCTCACTTACCTGATTAAATATTTGTTAAGTAAACCGAATATCCGTTTGAGCTGGGATCGGAAGATCATCGCGATGCCGTTAGTCGGTAAGATTGCGCGAGGGCTTAATACCTCCCGCTTTGCTCGAACCCTTTCGATATGTACCTCAAGTGCGATTCCAATTTTGGAAGGTATGCGCGTTGCGGTAGACGTAATGTCGAACCATTACGTTAAACAGCAGGTCTTACTGGCGATAGATAATGTTCGTGAGGGCTCTAGCTTACGTCGCGCTTTAGAACAGACCAAACTCTTCCCTCCAATGATGCTGCATATGATTGCTAGTGGCGAGCAGAGTGGTGAGTTAGAGGGGATGCTGACGCGTGCGGCGGACAATCAGGACGCAAACTTTGAATCAACCGTAAACATTGCATTGGGTATCTTTACCCCAGCTTTGATTGCTCTTATGGCGGGTCTGGTGCTGTTTATTGTGATGGCAACCCTAATGCCAATTTTAGAAATGAATAACTTAATGAGTTCATAATAGCTTCGAGCATAACGAAGCTAATTGTTGTGGAGAAAAAAATGAACAAGAAAATGAAGGGTCAGAAAGGCTTTACTCTGTTAGAAGTAATGGTAGTGGTGGTCATTCTTGGTATTTTGGCTAGTTTTGTGGTTCCTAACTTATTAGGTAACAAAGAGAAGGCGGATCAGCAGAAAGCGATCACTGATATTGTTGCACTAGAAAACGCGCTGGATATGTACAAGCTGGATAACAGTGTTTACCCGTCAACAGATCAAGGTCTGGAAGCATTGGTAACTAAGCCATCTAGTCCAGAGCCGCGCAACTACCGTGATGGTGGTTATATCAAGCGTCTTCCGTCTGATCCATGGGGTAATGACTACCAATACCTTAGCCCTGGTGATAATGGCAATATCGATATCTTTACTTTAGGTGCAGATGGTCAAGAGGGTGGCGAAGGTGCTAACTCGGACATCGGTAACTGGAACATTCAAGATTTTCAGTAAACATACCAAGCAGAATTAACTATGCGTCGTCATTCGGGCTTTACTCTGCTTGAAATATTATTGGTGCTGGTGCTGATTTCTCTCGCATCAGTTGCCGTTATTTCAACCCTGCCCATTAGCGTAGAAGATGGTGCAAAGAAGCAAGCACAGTCTTTGTACTATCGCATTCAACTGTTGAATGAAGAGGCGATGCTTAGTGGTCGTGATTTTGGCTTAAATCTCGATCAGAAGAAGTCCAGCTATAGCTTTATGCACTTAACATCCGAAGGATGGCAGAAGCTGGAAGAGCAACATATTCCGCAGCAAACAGAGTTAGATTCTGGTCTTGCGCTCACCTATACGCTTGGTGGCGATATATGGAGCGACAAAGATCGTCTGTTTGAACCGGGTAGCCTGTTTGATGAAGATATGTTTGCTGAGCAAGACGGTGAGAAAAAGTTACCACCACCGCAGGTGTTTATTATGTCCAGCGGTGAGATAACCCCAGTCTCGATCGCTATTTACCCGCATAAGCGAGATGTAGAGCGTGACGCCTGGCATGTCGTGGTTAAAGAGAACGGCCAGATAATATTGTTAGCCCCAGGAGAGCAAGATGAAGGGGCGTAAGCAAGGCTTTACCTTACTCGAAGTGTTGGTCGCGCTGGCTATTTTTGCCACTGCTGCGATAGCAACTATTCGCTCAGTTAGTCAGCACATTAATACTCTTAACTTTTTAGAAGAGAAAACCTTCGCGGCCATGGTTGCTGATAATCAGATGGCAAAAGTGATGTTGTCGACAAGCAAACCGAGCAAGAAGAAGGGTACGGAAACCTTAGCCGAGCGAGAATGGTATTGGTCAGTCGAGCCGGTATCAACCGCTGGGGATCTTCTGCAGGCATTTGACGTTAAGGTGGCGACGAGCGCCAAAGGGACTCCTATTGTGACGGTAAGAAGCTATGTCCCGAAGTAACTTAGCGCGTTCACAGGGTTTTACCTTAATTGAAGTGCTGGTGGCGATCGCGATTTTTGCCAGCTTGAGTGTTGGTGCGTATCAGGTTCTTAATCAGGTTCAGCGCAGTAACGAGCTGTCATTAGAACGTAGTGAGCGACTGAAAATTCTGCAGAGAGCGTTAGTCTTTATGGATAACGACTTTCGTCAAATGGCACTGCGACAGTCTCGAACCAATGGGGAAGAGCCGTTTCCTAAACTGATCCAGTGGCAAGATTATCTGCTTGATTCAGATACCAAGGGCGTGATGTTTGTTCGAGCTGGCTGGCATAACCCTCAGCAGCAGTTCCCCAGAGGGGAAGTAAGCAAAGTGGGTTATCGGGTCAAAGATGGCCAGCTGCAACGTATATGGTGGCGTTATGCTGACACACCAGCGGGGCAGGAAGGGATCGTGATGCCGTTAATTAATGATGTAGAGTCATTTGAGCTGCGATTCTACGATGGCAGTAAATGGCAGGAAAGCTGGGAAACGAACTATACCTTGCCAAAAGCCGTTTCGGTTAATCTAGAGCTGGCTGACTATGGCAAGATTGAACGAATTTACCTTACGGCTGGTGGAGAATTAGCGGTCGATGAGGAGCTGCGAGAAGATGGCTAGTAAGCAGCGCGGTGTAGCACTCATTATCGTCTTGTTGCTATTGGCAGTGATGGTCAGTATTGCAGCGAGTATGGCCGACCGCTTGTTTGGTCAGTTCAGGCGCGCTGGCAATCAACTCAGCTACCAGCAAGCATACTGGTATAGCGTTGGAGCAGAAGCACTGGCGCAAGCTGGCTTGCAACAGAGTTTTAAAGACTCAGATACGATAAACCTCTCTCAGCCGTGGGCACTTGAGGAGCAAACTTATCCGCTAGATTACGGCACATTAAAAGGCCGGCTGGTTGATAAGCAGGCTTGTTTTAACCTCAATGCGCTCTCTGCGGAGACCAATAGGTCTGACTCTGGTGGTTCTCCTTATTTGGTTGAAGCTTTCCAACGCTTACTCGAAGAGTTAGAGGTTGAAAGCTATCAGGCGGAGACAATTTCACAGTCTGTATGGGAGTATCTGGATAGCAATGATACCAGTAACTCCACTGCTGGAGTCGAAGATAGCTACTATGAGTCAATTACGCCAGCTTACCTTGCAGCTAATAGTATGTTGGCTGACAGCTCGGAATTGAGAGCTGTTAATCAGGTATCCGGTGAAGTGATGGAGAAAGTATTGCCCTATGTGTGCGCAATACCTACCTCTGATCTTCGGATCAATATTAATACGCTTCAACCGGAACAAGCTGAACTACTCTCCGTACTTTTTTACCCGCATCTGGCCGTAGGGGATGCGAAAAAACTGCTTGATAACCGTCCTTTCGATGGTTGGGCATCGGTTGATGAAATGCTCGCTGAAGGAGCCTTCTCTGGTATGAATGAAGAAGTAGTCAAAGAGGCCAAAGGTTATCTCGCGGTGACTAGTTCTTATTTTGAAATGGATGTGGAGATCATCGTCGATGACTCCCGAGTAAGAGTTCGAAGCTTACTCTTTAGTAATAATCAAGAAACTGCGACGGTTATTCGCCGTCGCTTCGGAGGTATCGGTGAACGAGTTTCTGATCGTTCGACTGAGCAATAATCCGGCGCAGGCTATCCATTGGTTAGTCTGGTCGGTAACACAGCAGGAAGTGATAGCCAGCGGTGAGTTGGCGAACTACGATGCACTTGCAGATATCGCACCATACAGTGAGAACCGCCGCACGATTGTATTGCTTGCGTCGTCGAGTCTGGTGCTATGTGATGTCGCTATTCCAGCAGGCGCTAGTCGTCAGCTTGAAACCATGCTGCCGTACGTGTTGGAAGATGAGTTGGCGCAAGATGTCGAGCAACTCCACTTTACTATTTTGCATAAGGGCGATGGTCGTGCCCAGGTGTGTGCGGTCGACGCTGACTGGCTGACCAGTGTGTTGCAACAGTTGCGAGATATTGGCTGCCAGATTCATAAGGTGTTGCCTGATGTGTTGGCGCTACCAGATGTGGATGGAATTGCTGCTGTAGAGCTTAATGGCGAATGGTTACTTAAAAAATCGCCGTTTTCCGGACTGGCTATCGATAGTGAATGGCTTGAGCTGATCGCTCAGTCTGACTGGGTTAAGAATGGCGACGACTATTTATCGTTAAGAGCATACTCGTCGTTACCTCCGTTGCCTTTGCAGCAAGATCAAGAGTGGCAGAATGAACAGCCGCAACTAGTCATGCAGTTGTTGGCGGAGCAGGCTGTTGAAAGCAAAATTACCCTGTTAACTGGACAATTTAAACCTAAATCTTCAATGAGTCGTTATTGGAAGGTGTGGCAGAAAGTCGCGATTGCCGCGGTGTTACTCCTTGCAGTCATTGTTGTCGATAACGTACAGAAAATTCAGCGCTATGAGGCTCAGGCTGCGGCGTACCGAGCTGAGAGTGAGCGTATTTTCCGTCAGTCACTACCAGGGAAAAACAAGATACCAACAGTAAGCTACCTTAAGCGAGAGCTTGAGCAGCAAGCACGACTTCTGTCTGGCACTAGTAGTGATGGCTCTTTGCTCGAAATCTTCGCTTCACTCCCACCAATACTCAAACAAGTGCCCGCTCTGAGCCTGGTCAGTGTTAAGTATGATAACGGTCGTAATGAAGTGAGAGTTCAGGCTCAAAGCAAAGACTTTCAAACGTTTGAAAAAGCAGCCGAGTTGCTAGCAACTCGATTTGAGGTTGAGCAGGGACAGCTTAATCGTTCAGGGAGTCAGGTAAATGGCTCGTTTATATTAAAACCATTGTGAGGTGTGATAAGTGAAAGGTTTACTGACGTCCTTACAAACTTGGTGGCTGAGTATTTCCCAGCGTGAACAACGTCTGGTGGTGGTATGCGCTGTGCTGGTGGCGTTAGGCAGTATCTACTGGGGTGTTGTACAACCTGTGCTCCAGAGAGCTGATAATGCGCAAATGCGAATCCAGAGTGAGCGACAACTGCTGTCTTGGGTAAAGAATAAAGCTGATGAAATAAGTGAGCTCAAAGCTCAGGGTGGGGTGGCTGTCTCTAGTATGCCAATCAACCAGGCAGTGTCATCCAGCGTTAAACGATTCAACGTTGAGTTGATCAGAATGCAGCCTCGCGGTGAGCAGTTTCAGGTCTGGGTTGAACCTATGCCGTTTAATCAGTTTGTTAGCTGGATAGCCTATTTACAGGACTCCTATGGTATTGAGGTAGTCTTCCTCGATATTGATAAAGGCGATCAAGATGGTCTGATTGAAGTGAATAGACTGCAGTTGAGTAGAGGGTAATCAGGTGAAAAAAGCCGTTCTATCGGGGATGTTTCTCAGTAGTGTCTTTGTGGTGAGTGCTATGGCTCATTTACCTGCGCAGTTTGTTATTCAATACGCGCCTTTACCGGGCCAATTGAGCATTAATGGTGTCGAGGGCACGGTCTGGCAGGGTTCTGCTCAACAGATTCGTTGGCAAGGAACAAGTTATGGCGCTCTCAATTGGCAGCTTAATCCAGCAAAAGTGCTTACCGGAGCTCTTGAGGCACAAGTTCGATTTGGCCGAGGCAGTGACCTCTCTCTCCAGGGGCGAGGTGTTGTTGGCTACGACCTGAATGGCTTGTATGCGCAAAACTTTATCGCCGCTATTCCCGTCGAAGAAGTGAGCAAGTTTGCGCCACGTTTACCAGTACCGCTTGATTTAAATGGCCAGGTTGAAGTTAATCTCCGCTCTTATCGTTATGCCCAACCATACTGTGATAGCGCGCAAGGGAGCCTGGTGTGGAATACTCAAGCGGTAGGGACACCACTGGCGGATCTTTATCTTGGACCTGTCATTGCACAATTCAGCTGTCAGCAGAATAATATTGATGTTGAAGGCGAGCAGCAGAGTGAACAAGTTGAAAGTGGCTTTAATGCCCAGTTTAGTGGTGATCGTAGCTTTAAAGCGAGTGCCTGGTTTAAGCCATTAGGTGAGTTCCCACAAGCACTTCAACAGCAGTTGAAGTGGTTGCCTGAACAGGCAGACAGTGAAGGAAAATACCAGTTCAGTCAGCAAGGTCGCTGGTAACAGAACAAGGCAAAAGAACGAAAAAGGGCAGCGTGATTGACGCTGCCCTTTTACTTTACTTAGCGGTTGGAAAACTAAGCTGTACCTTCAAACCACCGCCGCTACGGTTATTAACGATAACTGAGCCGTTATGTTGGCTGACAATACGTTTGACAATTGCCAGTCCAAGCCCGGTCCCTTCACTGCCTCGGGCAGTATCACCGCGTGTGAAAGGTTCAAACAGTTTACCAATCTGGCTCTGTTCAATACCCGGGCCATTATCTTCAATACATACCCAAACCAGCTTATTGTCAGCGGTTGCACCGGTACTGACTTTTATCCAGCCATTACCGTATCGAATTGCATTGACGACCAGATTGCTCACGGCACGTTTAATGGCGATCGGACTGCCTAAGGTATCTTTTATCGACGGATCCATTTCCGTTTCAATCTGCACCTCATAGCCGCCTTCTGAAGAGGCAACGTCATTGGCAATTTCATTGAGATCGACAGCGACAAAGGACTGCTTATTAACAGGTTTTAGATAGTCCATAAACTGACTGATGATCTCATTACACTCTTCAGTGTCGCTAATAATGCCTTCCGCAAGATAGCTGTCTTCTGGTGACATCATTTCGGTTGCAAGACGGATTCGGGTCAGGGGTGTTCTGAGGTCGTGACTAATACCGGCCATCAATAAAGCCCTGTCATCTTCGAGCGCCTGAATGCCTTTTGACATTTGGTTGAAAGCCCGCGTAACAGAACGAATTTCTGAGGCTCCCTTCTCCGGAAGTGGTGGTGGGATTTCACCGCGACCGACGACTTTAGCGGCTTTCTCCAGTGCGATTAGAGGACGGTTTTGCAAACGGATAAATAGCCAACCACCCGCAACAATCAGCATTGCCATGATGAGACTATTGCGAAATAGTGGGGTGAAATCTTCCTCTTGTAGCTCAGAGAGTGGGATGCGCAGTAGTGACCCGGGTAACGAGTCTATTTTCATCCACAGTACGTAGCTTTCACTCCCCAGCATCATGCGTACATCTGTTGGTGAACCGAGCTCATTTGTCATCTCTTCACTCATAAGATCGATGCTGACCGCATGATAATACTCTTCGGCGATAGGGCTGTCTTCAGCATGAATGGTCACGCCGAGTTGCTCTAAGACACGTCGACGCAGCGGAGCATCCATTGCTAGTTCATCTTCCAGGCTGGCAGAGTCATCAAGCATCAGATTGATTTCATGGCCGAGAATCTTATTGAACTGCTGCAGGCTTGGCATTAACGCATAGTTGAATACTGCGTAGTAGGAGTAAACCTGACTTGCGATCAGCAGGGTGAGAAAGATAAAAATGGATTGAGTAAATGAGCTGCGAATGCGCATAACACCAACCTTAATAGGATTAGAAACAAAGAGTGCGAGACAAGGTCTCGCACTCTGGTAATACTGGTTAAGGTTAGGCTTCTTTTCCGTCTGGGACGAAGACGTAACCTAATCCCCAAACCGTTTGAATATAGCGTGGCTTACTTGGGTCGACCTCTAGCATACGACGTAAACGCGAAATCTGAACGTCAATCGAACGTTCCATCGCTGAGTATTCACGACCGCGTGCCATGTTCATCAGTTTATCACGTGACATCGGCTCACGTGCATTGGTGACAAGTGCTTTCAACACGGCGAATTCGCCAGAGGTTAGTGGCATAGCTTCTTCGCCACGGAACATCTCACGAGTGCCCAGATTAAGGCGGAAGTCACCAAATTCGACAATGGACTCTTCGCTGCTTGGTGCGCCCGGTAGTTCTGTTGTCTGACGACGTAGCACTGCTTTAATACGCGCGAGTAGCTCACGTGGGTTAAAAGGCTTCGGCAGATAATCATCTGCACCCACTTCAAGGCCGACAATGCGATCTATCTCGTCACCTTTAGCTGTTAGCATCAGAATCGGTAGCGTATTATTCGCATTACGCAGGCGACGACAAATCGATAGACCATCTTCACCTGGTAGCATCAGGTCAAGTACCATCAAGTGGAAGGTTTCGCGGGTTAGCAGGCGGTCCATTTGTTCGCTATTTGCAACACTACGAACTTGGAATCCTTGCTCAGACAAGTAACGCTCTAGTAGTGCACGAAGACGTGCATCATCATCAACAACTAAGATCTTGTGATTTTCTTGCATGTAATGGTTCCACCTATTTGATAAGCACGCACTAAATCAGGGTAAAGAGATGTCTACCCATTGTGCAGCTTAAAATGTAACACTGTTCTGGCCCAAGTGGCGCAAAGAATTGTTAACGTTTATTTCCTTTTTAGCTAATGTATATCGGAACTTCAATTTAATATCGTCAGAAATATGAAAACAAACCTAATAACGCGAGAAGGCTACGATCGACTCAAGCGCGAGCTCGATTTTTTATGGAAAGAAGAACGCCCGGAAGTGACTAAGAAAGTGACCTGGGCTGCCAGTCTGGGTGACCGCAGTGAAAACGCTGACTATCAATACAACAAGAAGCGTCTGCGTGAGATTGACCGCCGTGTCCGCTATTTGCGTAAACGTCTTGAACAAGTGAAGGTGGTCGACTATTCACCTCAGCAGGAGGGTAAAGTTTTCTTTGGTGCCTGGGTAGAAATTGAAAATGAAGCGGGCGAGATTAAGTCATTTCGCATTGTTGGACCGGATGAAATCTATGGTGATGCCAAAGGATATATATCTATCGATTCACCGATGGCTCGCGCCCTACTTAAGAAAGAAGTGGATGATGAGTTTAGCGTCAAAACCCCAGACGGCTACAAAGAGTGGTTTGTAAATCAGATTCGGTATTCAGCCGAGTAAGATGATATTGAGTGAAAAGTAGAAGTCCCGCACCAGGCGGGACTTTTTATTACTGCTCAGATTCTGGCGGTTCAGTGATTAGGTAGTTACTCTCACTGGCAACCACAGCGCCATATTTAAGGAAGTTTTTGCCCAGAATCATGCTGTAATGGAAGCGACTGCGATCTTGCAGGTTAACGCGGATTTTCTTTTCCAACTGACCCAGCGTTACATGCATTTCAACCACTGGTCGAGTGGTTGCCTTCTCTCCCTTCTTAGCGGTGATGGTCATGCTATCGACCACTTTTCGGGTAAACTCTTTTTTAACGCCCTGATCGTTCTCATAGGTAAAGCTAACCATCTTTCGTCCATCGCGAGTGAACTGTTTGATGTTCTGTGCATTGATTGAGCTGACATCAGCGCCAGTATCTAACTTGACCGGAAAACTAAGTCCATCAACTTGAGCGACTTCAATATGGCCGGCCTTAAACAGTGGATAGGTATCGAGCAGGTGGTCACTGCGAGTATTGATTAATACCCCCTCTTTCGACATTTTCTGACCAATTACAAAGTAGTCTTCGGTTTCATTTTCAGACAGCACATCAATGGCATATGGTAGTTCGACTGGTTCTCCGTAAAGCATGAACGTACCAAATACCACCGGGCGAATCGAACTGCCAACCTTAAGCTTTTTGTTGATCGGCTTAGAGAACTGCTTCGCTTCGCCATCCGCAGTAGTGAGGTAGTAGGTTACCCACTCCTTACCTTTTTTATCGAACATCTCAAAGCTGGCAACTTTGAGCAGCGGTGTTTTTACTGTCATAGATGGCTCGGCGTCGAGAGTGATGCCATCTAAGGTTAATGACTCACTGCCAGAGACCTGCATAGCTTTGGAGTCAGGGCTGAATGTTTTGGGTTTACCTGCTAACAAAGACTTCTTACTTGTATCGAGCATAAAGCGTTCGTTGAGAGTATTTTTGCCTAAACGCAGTTGAGAACCAAATTTACTGCGATCACTTAAGTAGACTAACCAGTGTTGGGTAGGCTGGTTTGGAGTATCAATAGGCACAACGACCATCGGACGCTTTTCACCACTGACATTCAGCATTCGCGCCACAGGTAAAGTGAGTAACTTACTCTTACCCTGACTATCCTCGACGTTGAAAGTGACTCGTTGAGTCTTGTCGTCAATCTCAATGTCAGTAGCATGCAGCGAGCTGTAATTGTTGCTCAGTGAGTAACTGATCTTCTGCTTTAAACCAGCAATTGTGACAGTCTCTTTGTTTCCGATAAGCTGGGCATTTTTCTGTTGCTGTAGATAGTCGTATCCGGCAAGTACCCAGGCATTGTTATTGAGGAAAGTTTTGCCGATCAAAATTGGTGAAGAGAACTGGCTACGATCAGTTAAGTTCACCTCGGTCATCACTGTTTTGTCGGCAATGGTTAACGGTAAGGTGACTGTCGGACGTAGAATCGGCTGTTTTTGTGTGCGGTTACGGATTACCCCGACTCGCGTTATTGGTCGGGAGATCTCTATCGACTTGCCGCTTTGAGGCTGAGTGACAGTAAAAGTGACATTAACCTTATATGGCTTAAATAACTCCGCATTCCAGTTATCGTAATGAACTTTATCTATTGGTTCATAATCGATCAGTGCTCGCATCAGTTCCTGATCGCGTAATTTATTGAACTTGGGGTGATCGCTTGATACATGGATATCAGTGGCATGCATAGAGGTAGTATCAGCACCAGTATCAATCTTGCCAGCAAAGGCGATTCCTTTTAATTGCTCGACATCATTGAGGTAGACGTTTTCAACTCGGCCCAAGACCAGTTTATTCTCCAGGGTGTAAGGCGGATGTTGGGTGGTGGCATTTAACGCACTGCCTGCAGAGTCACTTTCTGCAAAAGAGAGTGAGGAGAAGGAAACGGATAATACAGAAAGGGCCAGCAAGATTTTTTTCATAGTGGTTCCATATGCACATTGTTCGTTCAAAGGTATGAACGAAGTTAGTTCCATTTTTCTGATATTAGTTCTGATTTTACCTATAGTTCTGACATAACTTTCACACAATTGCCAACCGTTCAGTCAAACAATTGCGTAACCTTGCTAGTGACAACAAAAAGTGTTGGTTTTTACTTTCATTACCCCAATATATTAGACGTTTAACATAAAAAAGAGATTCAACGGATGAGCCAAGCTATCTGTAATTTGATTGCTCAAGAACTCAATGTTCGCTCTGAGCAAGTCACCGCTGCTGTTAACCTGATTGATGATGGCAATACAGTTCCATTTATCGCTCGTTACCGTAAAGAGGTGACGGGTGGTTTAGATGACACTCAGCTGCGAAATCTAGATAGTCGCTTATCCTATTTGCGTGAGTTAGATGAACGTCGTCAAACCATCCTTAAGTCCATCCAGGAACAAGGAAAAATGACGCCAGAGCTAGAGGCCGATATTAATCAGGCTGATAGCAAAACTCGTCTGGAAGACCTTTACCTACCTTATAAGCCAAAGCGTCGCACTAAAGGCCAGATTGCCATTGAAGCTGGACTAGAGCCGCTAGCAGATAAACTGTGGAACGAACCACAAACAGAACCAGAAACTGAAGCTGCTGGTTATATTGCTGCTGACAAAGGCATTGAAGATACCAAGGCGGCGTTAGATGGTGCTCGTGCGATTGTCATGGAGCGCATTGCTGAAGATGCTAATTTACTTGAGAAGATTCGCCACCACCTGAATCGCAATGCAGAGCTGGTATCGAGAGTCGTGGCAGGAAAAGAGCAAGAAGGCGAAAAATTCAAAGATTACTTCGAACACAATGAAGCTCTGAGCAAGGTTCCTTCACACCGTGCATTAGCCATGTTGCGTGGTCGTAACGAAGGTTTCCTCACTTTGGCTATGAACGCTGACCCGGCACAGGAAGAGAGCGTACGTCAGTCCTATTGTGAGACGATCATCAGTGACCACTATGGTATCTCACTCAGCAGTGCACCTGCTGACGCATGGCGTAAACAGGTGATCAGTTGGGCGTGGCGCATCAAAGTATCCATGCACATGGAAACTGAGCTGATGGGCGCAATGAAAGAGCGCGCAGAGATTGAAGCAATCGAAGTATTTGCCACTAACCTTAAAGACCTGCTTATGGCGGCTCCTGCTGGACCGCGTGCAACACTTGGCCTCGATCCGGGTCTGCGTACCGGTTCGAAAATTGCCGTGGTTGACTCTACTGGTAAAGTCTTAGCGACTGAAACCATCTATCCACATCCACCACAAAAGCAGTATGACAAGTCGGCACAAATTGTTGATGCACTGGTACGCAAATACAACGTTGATTTAATTGCGATTGGTAATGGTACTGCATCACGTGAGACAGACAGCTTTGTTGCTGACTTAATTAAACGTGGCAACCTGAAAGTTCAGAAGATTATGGTCAGTGAGGCTGGTGCTTCGGTTTACTCTGCATCTGAACTTGCGGCGAAAGAATTCCCTAATCTTGATGTATCACTGCGTGGTGCGGTGTCGATTGCACGTCGTCTGCAAGACCCGCTTGCCGAACTGGTGAAAATCGATCCTAAGTCGATCGGTGTCGGCCAATACCAACACGATGTCAGCCAGTCGATGTTAGCCAAGCGACTGGATGCGGTTGTCGAAGACTGTGTGAACGCGGTTGGCGTGGATGTTAACACTGCGTCTCCTGCACTTCTGACTCGCGTTGCTGGGCTATCAAGTACGATCGCGCAGAACATCGTTGATTACCGTGATGCTAATGGTCGTTTCGAAGCGCGCACTACTTTGAAGAAAGTGGCGCGTCTTGGGCCTAAAGCATTTGAACAGTGTGCTGGCTTCTTACGCATTATGGATGGTAAGAACCCGCTGGATGCTTCGTCTGTTCACCCTGAAGCGTACCCGGTAGTGAAAGCGATTGCAGAGAAGAACCAAAAAGATGTCAAAGCTCTGATTGGTGATACTCAGTTCCTTCGCGGCTTACATGCAGTGGATTACACCGATGAAAGCTTTGGTGTTCCAACGGTGACAGACATCATTAAAGAGCTTGATAAGCCGGGTCGTGACCCTCGCCCAGAGTTTAAGACCGCCACTTTTGCAGATGGTGTTAACGAAGTGTCTGATCTGGAGCCGGGCATGGTGCTGGAAGGTGTGGTTTCTAACGTGGCTAACTTCGGTGCCTTTGTCGATATTGGTGTTCATCAGGATGGCTTGGTACACATCTCAGCTCTGACAGATCGTTATGTTTCTGATCCACGTGAAGTGGTCAAGGCGGGTGATATCGTCAAAGTGAAAGTGATGGAAGTGGATGTTAAACGTAAGCGAATCGGACTGTCTATGCGCCTTAACGATGAGCCGGGACAAGACAATCGAGCGCAGCGCTCTAGTGCGCCTCGTGGTCAGCAGCGCCAGCCTCAAGGGGGGCAGCGTCGCCGTGAAGAGTCTCAGAACAATGCGATGGGTGGCGCGTTTGCCGCTGCTTTTGCTAAGGCGAAACGTTAAGTAACCTAATCATTGTGACTTAACAAACAAATCCCCGCAGTAGTGCTACTGACGGGGATTTTTTCGGCATTACCTTATCGCTGCGAACAACGACAAGGTACTACAACACCGCAATTACATCAGAGGGAGTGTTGGGAGCAACCGCATCGCCGTAATGAAATTTAATCACGGTTCTACGTTTGGCCATCATCCCTTCTGTTATCGCCGCATCGATTATGCGTCTCGGCAATCGAAAACGCATGGCGTAGCCTTTACCTTGATGTTCGCTATAACTGTCCAGTGCCAGCAACTGGAATAACCGTTCGAGTGTGTCCTTGGGTTCTTCCTGATAGAGCGAAATTGCTTCACCGCTTTGTTCCGTCTCATAGCTAGGGTGCTCTGAGGGGTCCCAGGATGATTGCTTTCGCCGCTTATCGTCAGCTGTAACCTTTCGTTCTGCGTTGCTCTTGGTCAATGCAATAGTAGGAGCAATAGGTTCACGGACTTTATTGTCCCGAGCTGCTTGCTCCGTTTGCACATTAACCGATGGGGCGATGAGTGGAACACTTACGTTCGTAGGTGATACGAGCATTATTTATCTCCTCACGCCCAACCTGCAGAGTTGTTACTCCGTTCGGTTAGTATATTTATCGACCAGTTTAGTCAGATATTTAGCGTCGTTTACAAATTGTTTCACAAAGCTATTGTGAGAGGTCGTCAGAGATAAACTGTTTCACTTGTTGGCAGAAGCTCTCGAGTTCCGTCATAAACGGTGCGTGTGAGGACTCGGCAAAGACATATTGGTTACTGTGAGGTAGCAGACGATCAACATCACTCGCCACTTTGACTGGAACCAATCCGTCAAGGCGACCGTAGAGACGAAGTACTGGAAGAGTCAGGTTCTCGAGCTCTGCGCGATAGTCAATGTCGGCCAACAGCTGAAGACCAGCGAGTAGCGCACTAGGATTAGGTGTTGGACGGGATAGCACCGCTTTCTTAAGCTGTTTGACGTCGTGTCGGGCTGACGGACTGCCCATTGCTTGCAGTGCCATAAAGCGTTCGATAGTTAACTGGAAATCTTCAACCAATTGTTCAGTGAATGCTGTTAACACATTGGGCTGGATTCCACGCCAAGGGCGCTCCGCCGCAAACTTAGGTGAGCTTGCTACTGTGATGAGTTTATTCACTCGTTGAGGGTAGTTTAGGGCAATATGAGTCGCCAACAGCCCACCCAGTGACCAGCCTAACCAGGTCGCTTTGTGTGGAGCGTCCGTAAGTACCTGCTGGGCAAGGTCGTCCATATTAACGAAACTTGACTGATGGCTGTGGCCAAATCCAGGCAGGTCGACGACATGGACACAATAGTGCTGGCTTAGTGCGTCAACCGTTTGCTGCCATACCGCACCGTTCATTCCCCATCCATGAATGAGGACTAAGTCTTCACCTTCACCAACAGTGTGCCAATACAAAGCTTTTGCGTTGATCTCAGTTTGTGCCACTTTTTCCATCTCTTAATTCCCGCCCCTATTGCCACAATTGAACATCATTGTTGTTTGGAGTTTGGCTATGTTAGCGCAAAGGGTAGCAAAATACATCGCGGACCTGTTGCCAGTGCATTGTGAGATTTGTTGTCTTGAAGTCGGGCGAAAGAGTTCTATTGGCGGGTTTTGTCACTATTGCCGTCACTACTTTCAGCCGCTTCCAAGGTGCCAGACGTGCGGTTTACCTATGGTCGCAGAGGTAGTTGCATGTGGAGAGTGCCTTAAACATCCACCGATTTGGCATCGCGTTTATTGTGTTGGCGATTACCAGCCTCCACTATCTAGCTATGTTTACCGTTTTAAATATCAGGGACAGTTTTGGCAGACCGGAAAGCTGTCATCATTACTCGCGACAAGAATTGACCAGCCAGCACAATTACTGACCAGTGTGCCGATGCACTGGCGGCGCTATTGGCGACGTGGCTATAACCAGAGTGAGATGCTGGCGAGTTCATTGGCAAGCAGGCTTGAACTACCTTATCAGTCGCTATTTAGACGAGTTCGAGCGACACCTCCTCAGGCAGGGCTAAACAGAGCTCATCGGAAAGACAATTTGCGCGGTGCGTTTTCGATAAAATCACGGCCACTTGCTGTCGAACATGTCGCCATAGTTGATGATGTTCTCACTACAGGCAGTACAGTGTATCATTTATGCAAACTACTGCTTGATGCGGGCGTCAAAACCGTTGATATTTACTGCATCTGCCGCACTCCTGAACCAGCAAGTTAGCCGAATTTGACTAAAATGCTAGATCTCTCAGCGTTCAGGAGTAGAATGGTCAACTAATAGCCTACAAAATTACTCAGGTATTCGTCGTGTCAAATACAATTACTATTACTGAAACTGCCCAAAAACACTTTGCTAACCTGTTGGGTCAGCAACCTGACGGCACTAATATTCGTGTATTCGTTGTTAACCCTGGAACTCAGAATGCTGAATGTGGTGTATCTTACTGCCCACCTGAAGCGGTTGAAGCTACGGATACTGAGCTAGCATTTGAAAGTTTCTCTGCTTATGTTGATGAGTTGAGCCTGCCATTCCTGGAAGACGCGGAAATTGATTTCGTAACAGATAAAATGGGCTCACAACTTACTCTGAAGGCTCCAAACGCGAAAATGCGTAAAGTCTCTGATGATGCTCCGCTTGTAGAACGTGTAGAGTATGTGATTCAGACTCAGGTGAACCCTCAGCTTGCGGGTCACGGTGGCCACGTTAACCTGGTAGAAATCACTGAAGAGGGCGTTGCTATCGTTGCGTTCGGCGGTGGTTGTAACGGTTGTTCAATGGTTGATGTAACACTAAAAGAAGGCATCGAGAAAGAGCTACTACAGCAGTTTGAAGGTGAACTGTCTGCAGTACGTGATGCGACTGAACATGACCGTGGTGAGCACTCTTACTACTAATAGGTTCATTTAACCGAATGAAATACATAGGGTTGGCTGTTGTGCCAACCCTTTTTTTTGTTTTCAAAGCGGTTTAATTTCTCATATATTAATAACTTCAACTTTCGCAAAGGAGCAAGCTTGTGGCTAAACGGACTCCACCAGAAATTCTGGCCAAGAATACGGTCGCACAATCTCGGCTATTTACCATTGAAGCGTTGGATCTACGCTTTAGCAATGGTGAAGAGCGCACCTATGAACGAATGAAGCCTAGTGGTCGCAATGCAGTGATGATGGTTCCTGTAACGGCTCAAGGGGATATTTTGCTTGTTCGAGAGTATGCCGCTGGTACGGAGCGTTATGAGCTTGGTTTTCCTAAAGGTTTGATCGATGCGGGAGAAACACCGCAACAAGCCGCGGAACGTGAATTGAAAGAAGAGATCGGTTTTGGTGCCCGTAAATTAACACCTTTAAAAGAGGTCGTACTGGCGCCGTCCTATTTCTCAAGCAAAATGACCCTATTCATTGCTGAGGATCTATACTCAGAGCAATTGGAAGGTGATGAACCTGAACCATTAGAAGTGGTTCGTTGGCCTCTGGCGCAAGCAGAAGAGTTACTAACGCACCTCGATTTCAGTGAAGCGCGCAGTATTACCGCGTTATTACTGACTCTACAAAGACTAAAACCATAATGATTGTCTCCCTTGATTAATGAGCCTGTCGAGGGAGCCAATAAGTAGAGTGCTAAGGATTTTTTATGCCAATAACAAAAGACCTCTCGCATCATTTGCCTGCAGTGATTGAGATTGCCCGTTCGGCAGGGCAGTTGATTCTCGATATCTACGAGAAAAAAGAGTACGAAGAATTTACCAAGAGTGATGAAACTCCTGTTACCAGCGCTGATATTGCCGCGCATAAGCTGATCGTTGAGAAGCTGACTGAGCTGACTCCCGATATCCCAGTGTTATCTGAAGAAGCTGCAGACATTAGTCTGGATAAACGTTCTCAGTGGAGCCGCTACTGGTTAGTTGACCCGCTGGATGGTACCCAAGAGTTCATTGCCCGTAGTGGTGATTTTGCAACGATTATCGCGCTGGTAGAGAACCACAAACCTGTCATGGGCGTCGTTTATGGTCCCGTCTCTGGTGTCACTTATTACGCATACCAAGGTAAAGGCGCGTGGAAGATCCCCGATCTAAGTGAAAGTGTGCGGATCAAGACACATCAGCATGATGGTCAAAAGAGCCCTATCGCCATAGCGATCAGTCGTCGCCAGGACATCAACCGCATTACTAGCCGTATGAGCTGTGGCTGGAACTATGATTTGGTTCCACTCGGTTCTGCAGCATTGAAAGCCTGTCTGGTTGCTGAAGGAGCCGTAGATTGCTATCTGCGTCTAGGCCCTACTGGCGAATGGGATACCGCTGCGACTCAATGTATTGTTGAGGAAGCGGGTGGACGTATCCTGAGTACGCTACTGGAGCCGCTGTCATACAACGAGCGGGATACCTTAGAGAACCCTAACTTTATTGTGCTGGGTGACGAGAGCCTGCCGTGGGACGAAATTCTTCAGGTTAAGGACTGAGAGAGTTTTGAGAGTGGACTTCGTCCTGCGAGAATTTAGAGCGCTTCGCTTCGAGATCGGGCTTCGCCCTTCGAGAGGTGCGCGTTATAACTGCTGCGTAGGTATCTGATACAGAGTTTTTTGTTAGGGACTTACGTCTTAAATACAGAAAAAGGTTGACGCCTTAACGTCAACCTTTTCTCGCATCTCGCTATGCTTTCGAATAAACATCCCTCTCACCCAACCAGCGATCGATAATCGCGGCGGCATTGTCCGGATAATTATCGTGAATATGACGCGCAATGCGTTGAACTTCTGGGATCAGGCGCTGGTCTCGTACTAAGTCGGCGATTTTGAAATCGGCCATACCAGTCTGTTTGGTGCCGAGCAGTTCGCCGGGACCACGAATCTCCAGATCTCTCTGGGCAATGACAAAACCATCGTTACTTTCTCTGAGCACGCCTAAGCGTTTTTGAGCGGTTTTCGACAGCGGAGAGTGATAGAGCAGGACACAGTGACTCGCGACGCTACCACGTCCTACACGACCTCTGAGCTGGTGAAGCTGAGCCAAGCCCAGACGTTCTGGGTTTTCGATAATCATTAAGCTTGAGTTTGGCACATCCACACCGACTTCAATGACTGTGGTCGCGACCAACAGATGGAGCTTATTGTCTTTAAAGTCCTGCATGACGGCTTGCTTTTCTGCGGGTTTCATTCGGCCGTGCACTAAGCCGATCTTCACATCAGGCAGTTTTCGTTGTAACTCTTCGGCGGTATCCGCGGCTGCCTGCGCTTCGAGAACTTCCGATTCATCAATCAGAGTACACACCCAATAGGCTTGTTTACCTTCATTCAGGCAGGCGTTACGCACTCGTTCAACGATGTCATCTCGTTTGGTATCGGGAATCGCGACGGTCTGAATCGGCGTTCGGCCCGGTGGTAGTTCATCGATCACTGACGTTTCCAGATCGGCGTAGGCTGTCATTGCCAGAGTGCGTGGGATCGGAGTTGCCGTCATAATCAATTGGTGAGGGTAAGCGCCTTGTTTAGCGCCTTTCTCTCGTAGCTCAAGTCGCTGGTGGACACCGAAACGGTGCTGTTCATCGATGATTACCAGAGCTAAATGGTCGAATTCAACGTGCTCCTGAAACAGGGCATGAGTACCAACGACCATCTGAGCTTCACCACTGGCAATTTTTGTCAGCTCTGCCTCTTTGGCCTTGCCCTTCAGTTTTCCTGCAAGCCAGCCGACCTTGATACCCATTGGTTCAAACCAGTTAGCGAAGTTGATCGCGTGTTGCTCAGCAAGTAGCTCTGTTGGTGCCATTAATGCCACTTGATAGCCATGTTCAAGGGCTCGAAGCGCTGCCAGTGCGGCAACCAACGTTTTACCTGAGCCTACATCGCCCTGAACCAAACGCATCATAGGGTGAGGTTTCACTAGATCCTGTTCGATTTCCTCAACCACGCGACTCTGGGCGTTGGTCGGTGAAAAAGGGAGTTGGTCAAGCAACTGTTGCTTAAGTTTGTTTGCGACTGGTAGCGGCAAGGCTGCATCTTGCTGCCCTTTACTACGTACCGACAGCATAGATAGGTTCTGCGCTAACAACTCTTCGATGATAAGACGAATTTGTGCTGGATGTTTCCCTTGATCAAACTGGTCCAGATCGATACTTGGCGGCGGTCGATGAATGGTATGCAGTGCTTGTGTAAGTGTGGTCTGGTGGTCGTAAAGTCCGCTCGGCAGCAACTCTTGTACTGCTGCTTTGTCGAGTAGCTCTAATGCTTGGTCTGTCAGGTTGCGCAGGGTTATCTGTCTTAATCCATCGGTGGTCGGATAGACAGGTGTTAGCGACTGTTCAACTTCGGCGCTTTGGTTCGGAGCATAGAATTTGTAGTCAGGATGAACGATCTCTAACCCGTAGCCGCCACGTTTAATTTCGCCATACGCATGAACCGTCTTACCCTCTGCGAAGTTGTTTTTCATCGCCGCGGTAAAGTTAAAGAAGCGTAGGGTAATAGTGCCATTGCCATCGCTAATTTTGACAGTAAGCATTTTGCGTTTGCCAAACAGAGTATCAACACTCATCACCTTGCCCTGCACGGCCGCCCACAGGCCTGCATGAAGCTTGACGATAGGGTAGATACGAGTGCGATCTTCGTAACGTAAAGGTAGATGAAATAGCAGGTCTTGAACTGAGTTGAGGCCCACTTTAGCGAGCTTTTCTGCTACTTTGGCACCAACACCAGTCAGAGAAGTCAGAGGGATGGCAGATAACAGTTGCGACATACAAAGCTCGGTAAGTTATTAGTGAGTAGGCAAATTGCCTTAATAGTTAACCATTGGGCTGTGTTTTTGTACAGGAAAAAATGAAGAGCGAAGAGCAGGTTGCGCCCTGAGAGAATCTAGAACGCTTCGCTCCGAGAACGGGCTTCGCCCTACGAGATTTTAGAACGGACTTTGTCCTTCGAGAGGATCTTGTGGTGAGAGAGTCGAAAGTTGCAGGCAGTGCTGGCTAATATTTAAGTTTGATTGTCTGAATTTAAAAGAAAAGGGTTGGCACTGTGTGTCAACCCTTCCAAGACTTTCTCGCTTCTCGCTTCTCGCTTCTCGCTTCTCGCTACTTTTTCTGCATCTCTGCCCACCAGTCGTCATCTGCAACGATCTGGCCTTGGTCATCAAGAGGTGGGTAGGCAAGTCCTTTGCGTTTCGCGACTTTGGCTAATACAGGGTGGCCGCGTTCAAACAGCAGGCGGTGGATAGTTTCTTCTGGTACTGAGCTGGTTTCATTGTCATACATACCAGCTGCCTGACGTTGACGTTGTGCTTCATACAGAATAACGGCACTGGCAACCGAGACATTGAGCGACTGAACCATACCAATCATTGGAATGATAATATCCTGATCAGCAAGCTGTTTTGCCTTCTCTGAAGCACCGACTTTTTCGCTACCCAGAATGATTGCGGTTGGTTTGGTGTAGTCAATCTCGCGGAAGTCGACTGCAGTATCAGATAGGTTGGTGACCAGTACCTGCATACCTTGTGATTTTAGCTCAGTGATCGCTTCTTCAATCGAGTCGTGTGTTTCGACATCTACCCAGTTTCTTGCGCCAGCAGAGGTGTGACTAAGGGTACGCATCTCATTAGGCCAGACTGCATGAATCTTATGGATGCCTGTTGCATCTGCAGTACGGATGACTGCTGAAACGTTGTTAGGTTTGTGGACTTCTTCAAGGCACAGCGTCAGGTCAGCCTGGCGAGCTTTCAGGACTTGTTGGATTCGGTTGTAGCGTTCTAAATTCATAATCTTATACAAAACAAAAGCCCTTGAAACGGTCATTTCAAGGGCAATGAATAATCAAATCAGAGTATTAGTTCTTACGTCGGCGAACTTTCAGTGTCTGTGGCATTGCTTTTATCTTACGCATGATACCAGCAAGATGGACACGATCTTTGGTTGTCAGTAGAACGGTTACCGTATACAAGCGACCGTCACGTTCTTCAGTCGACAGACCATGGATATTAGAGCCTGTTTTAGAGATGACATTAGTCAGTTCTGCCAGCGCTCCTTGACGGTTTTGTACGTCAACGGTGACTTCGGTAATGAACTCTTTGTCGTAATCTTCCGACCACTCTACCGCCATGTACTTATCAGGTTCTTTCTGATAGCCACGTACGTTTGGACACATTTCTCGGTGGACAACCAATCCACGACCCGGAGAGACGTGAGCAATAATGTGATCGTCTGGAATAGGATGACAACAGTTAGCAAACGTTAGCAGAATACCTTCAGCACCGCGGATAGGCAGTTTCTTCTTATTGCCATCGGTGTTGCTGTCGATTTCAGTCAGTTCATCAGCGTCACCCAGAAGACGACGTGCGATAACAATGCTCATCAGTTCGCCAAGGCCAATATCTGCCAGTAAGTCATCAATTGATTCGACTTTCAGGTCACCAAGAACGTGAGCTATGTTCTCTTCACTGATATCAGAGAGTGAGCGTTCACCCAGCGCATGATTAAGCAGGCGACGGCCAAGAGTAATCGACTCTTCGCGACGCATGGTTTTCAGAACCTGACGGATCTTAGTGCGAGCACGCGAGGTAACAACATAGTTGAGCCAAGCTGCGTTAGGGCGAGCTCCCGGAGCACTGATGATCTCAATAGTCTGACCATTTTTAAGCGACTTGCTTAGTGGGTACGGGTTGCGGTCAACACGTGCGCCAACACAGGTATTACCGACATCGGTATGTACCGCGTATGCGAAGTCAACGGCAGTTGCCCCAACTGGCAGTTCAACAATACGTCCTTTAGGCGTGAAGACGTAAATCTCATCAGGGAATAGATCGGATTTGACGTTTTCAATGAACTCAAATGAGTTGCCGGCGCTTTGTTGTAGCTCAAGCAGGCTTTGCATCCAACGCTGAGCTTTCACTTGAGCAGTCGTGCCAGTGCGCTCTCCGTTACCTTTGTATGACCAGTGCGCAGCGACACCTTTGTCCGCCATCTGGTCCATATCTTCGGTACGGATTTGTACTTCAACAGGTACGCCGTGAGGGCCGACCATTGAAGTATGAATGGATTGGTAGCCGTTGGCTTTTGGTACCGCGATGTAGTCTTTCATACGCCCTGGACGTGGCTTGTAAAGACTGTGCACCTGACCAAGTACGCGGTAGCAGGTATCTGCATCTTCAACGACAACACGGAAAGCGTAGATGTCCATAATGGTATGGAAGCGTTGCTCTTTGGTCTTCATCTTGTTGTAGATGGAGAACAGGTTTTTCTCTCGACCAAATACACGCGCGTTAAGACCTACCTCATCGAGGCGGCCTTCAATCTCATCATGGATGCGCTGAATCATCTCTTTACGGTTACCACGAGCCGATTTTACTACCTCTTTTAGTACGCGATAGCGATTAGGGTAGAGAGCTTCAAAACCAAGTTCTTCTAATTCGGTTTTGATGTTGTGGATACCAAGGCGGTGTGCCAATGGAGAGTAGATTTCAAGAGTCTCACGTGCGATACGACGTTTTTTGTCAGGGCGAAGCGCGCCCAAAGTACGCATGTTGTGAGTACGGTCAGCGAGTTTGATAAGAATAACGCGGATGTCTTGCACCATGGCAAGAACCATCTTACGGAAGTTTTCAGCCTGAGCTTCCTTGCGATCGCGAAACTTAAGCTTATCAAGCTTAGAAACGCCATCCACGAGTTCAGCAACGGTAGTGCCAAATTGAGCTTCTAGCTCTTCTTTGGTGACTTCTGTGTCTTCAATAACGTCGTGAAGCAGAGCTGCTTGAAGTGTTTCAATATCTAGGCGCATTTCAGCCAGGATACGAGCAACAGCAACAGGGTGGATGATATATGGTTCACCGCTAGAGCGGGTTTGCCCTTCATGGGCGTCTTTCGCTACCACATAAGATTGACGCAGAGCCTCAATTTGAGGCTCTGTTAGGTATTCTTGGGCAACGTCTTTGAGGCTATCAAATAGATACAAATTTTAGGCCCGGAAGATAGTTGTTGAAGAGAAGGTCTAATTAACGGCTGTGAGCAATGCTGCTAACAGCTGCTAGTTCAGCCGCTTCTTGCTCTTGCTGCTCTTGACGCTCACGTGCATCAAGGATCTCTTTAGTGATAAGACCTTCTTCGATTTCGCGTAGAGCGATAACCGTTTGCTTATCATTCTCTTCTGGCACTAGTGAATCTTTGCCACCAGTTTGCATTTGACGAGCGCGGCGTGCCGCAATTAGAACTAGGTCGAAACGGTTGCCAACTTTTTCAACAGCGTCTTGAACAGTTACGCGTGCCATGAGAACTCCAAATTAGTTAACTAAAATTTTGAATGACGAGAAATTATACAGGGTGTACCTTCCTAGTGTCTAGGACTTACTCCGCTAAAAGCGCTTCCAGCATGCCTTTATATTTATCAGCTTGCTTGTCTTGCTTCAATCTTTCTGCGCGAATGATGGCCTTAAAATCCATTAGTGCGGTATCGAAATCATCATTGACGATGACATAGTCATATTCGCCGTAATGAGAGATTTCAGATTTCGCTTCTGCCATGCGCTTGGCAATAACGGCATCGCTGTCTTGTCCACGAGCGTTAAGGCGACGCTCTAACTCACCATTTGATGGTGGCAGGATAAACAGGCTTTTAGCTAATGGCATTTGTTCACGGATTTGACGAGCACCTTGCCAGTCGATATCCAGGAACACATCAATACCTTTATTTAGGTTGTCTTCAATCCAAACGCGAGAGGTACCGTAGTAGTTACCGAAAACTTCAGCGTACTCAAGGAATTCCCCTTTTCCGATCAGCTCTTCGAAGTGCTCTTTTTGCACAAAGTGGTAGTGAACACCATCTTGCTCGCCAGGACGCATACCACGAGTGGTATGTGATACCGACACTTTCATCGCGTAGGTTGGGTTAGTTTCTAGCATGGCCGAGATCAGACTAGATTTTCCGGCACCGCTTGGTGCAGATACGATATAGAGAGTGCCTTTACCCATAGGTACGATTCCATATTTGGTTTGATGACTGTCAGTGTCTAAACCCTGACATATTTAAAGATAGCACTGACCTGATAAAACACCGGAGTGGTTAAAATTAGGCCAGAAAAATGGAGGCGAAGAGTAGCATAATCTAACGTTCAGAAACAAGTAGCGACCTCTTGAATCCTCCGTCAATGCTGCAGGTCTTTTCTGAGCATTAAAGTTTCTTCCCATGCAAAAGGTAAGGAATGCGTGCTCGGCATTCAGATTGTTCCTGTAGGGCTTTTCCCAATAACCCAGCTTGGCGTGATTTCGCTTCAGATGACTGATTAATTGAGTGGTTTGTCAGTATTTAGCAGAAAGATAATCGTCACAGCTATGAGTAGCAACCGAGTAAAGCCGTCTCACGCGACTCTCTTATTCAGGTTGGTGTTATTGGTTTTTCTTATCAGTAATTGCTCATATTCATCTGGTTATTGTTTAGGTGCTACGTGATATGAAAAAGAGTCTGCATTGTTTTATTTGCATCAGTGTCTTATCAAGCCAAGGGTGTTTCGACACGAGTTCAAAGCAAGGGCAGAACAACCAAGCGCCAGTTGCGCAAAACTATACTCACCAAGATACGTTGAAATATGGGCAAACTGTTTCTGTCGATCCCAACTCTGTAGGCGCAGACAGTGATGGGGATAACTTGAAGTTTTCTTCACTTGTTGCTGGAGAGGGTATTTCGACCACCATTGATGCAAATGGTAGTGCAACCATCACGATTCTATCTCCAGGTACTCATAAGGTCGCCTTTACCCTCACGGACGGGCAGTCTGTTTCCCGAACAGCGAATCTGACTTTTTCTGTTGATGGCGTTGATATCCAGCAAGCTCATCGGTTCTTTTTGCAGTCCACCTTTGGTCCGACACAGGAAGATATTGAAAATTTCGATCAATTACGTCCCCTTGAGTGGTTGGAAGAGCAGTTTGAGTTGCCAGTAACGTTACATTCTCCATTAACCCCTAACTGGGAACATGAAGAGCGTAATGACGCTTGGTTCAAGTTAAGCCTTTATGCGCCAGACCAATTACGTCAGCGAGTTGCATTTGTTTTAAGTGAGATGTTTGTTGTCTCACAGTATGGAGTATTGGCAAAACGACCAGCTGCAGCGATCTCGTATTACGATGCCTTGGTTGAGGGGGCATTTGGTAACTATCGAGATCTGCTCGAAACGGTTTCTCTGCATCCTGCTATGGGGCTTTATCTTACACTGGTTAATAGTCGCAAGATGAATGAAGCAACGGGCTCCATGCCTGACGAAAACTATGCTCGTGAAGTGATGCAGCTTTTTAGTATTGGTCTATATGAGCTGAACTTGGATGGCACACTGAAGAGAGATAGCGAGGGGAATACCATCCCGACCTATACCCAAGAAGATATCCTTAATGTCGCCCGTGTATTTACAGGCTGGCGAATGGGCGCTAACTATACTGTTCCCATGGTAGCAGAGCCCACTTACCACGATACTGGTAGCAAGCAGGCGTTGGGTCATACTTTTATTGCTGGGCAAACTCCCTTAGAAGATATGCGTCAGATGTTGGATATACTGTTTGAGCACTCCAACACGCCTGCTTTTTTTGCCAAGCACATGATCCAGAGGTTAGTCACCTCCAATCCTTCTCCCGCTTATGTTGAAAGGGTAGCTAAGGCATTTATTGATAATGGTAAAGGAGTCCGTGGAGACATCAAAGCTGTCGTCAAAGCAACCTTGTTAGATGAAGAAGCCCTCGGTGTTTCTGATGTGGCTCAGCCAATTAAATTAAAAGAGCCTATCATTGCTATTCTCAACCTGTATCGCGCTAATTTGACGTCATCGAACGATCCCGCTGTGAATTTGACCTCATTGACAGACTATCCAGCTGTTAGCGGTAGTAAATATGCCTATAACCCTGCGGGTCAAGGACCATTGCGCTCGCCATCAGTGTTTAACTTTTTTTCTCCTGACTATCAGATTGGTGCTGAGCGTAAATTGTCACCAGAAGCTGAGCTTCTTACTTGGTCAATATACAGCACTACCTACAACTATATGCGCAAATATATCAAGGGCACAAATGGGACTGGCCAGCCTGATCTTAGCTATTTTTCTCAGCATTTCGATGACCCGGATAAGTTAGTTAAAGCCATTAGCGAACTCTATTTTGGTAACAGCATTGATCCTGTCCTTGAGGCTGAGTTGCGCACAACTATTCAGGATGGTGCCAACACATCTAGTCGTGACTTTTATGCCGAAAGGTTAGCGGAGCTCGTTGTCAGTTCCGAAGAGTTTTTTATACAGGATTAATGTTATGTCGCTATCAAGAAGAACCTTTATCAAGGGCCTGGGCGCAACAACTATGGTGTCTCAGTTTGGTTGGGCTACATCGTCGGCGAACTTGAATGATTATCGAGCATTAGTGTGTGTTTTCCTTAGTGGGGGGAATGATGGCTTTAATACACTTATTCCGACTGATGACTCTCACTATTCTGAGTACGCATCAATAAGAGAACCGATCAAAATTGAGAAAAGTGACGTACTGCCAACCAACTTAACTTGTTTCGATAATGACGGAATGGAAGTTCAGCTGGGTCTGCATCCTGCGATGTCTGGAATACAGGAGCTCTCCAATCGAGGTTATGTTAACGCTGTGATTAATTGTGGAGTGCTCAAGCAACCAATGGAGCGAGGCGACAATGGTAATGAACCGAGCATGTTGTTCTCGCACAACTCTCAATCTCAAGAGTGGTTAAGAGGGAATGCTGCTAACCGAGCACTTCCCAGTGGGTGGGGTTCGCGCTTAATGCAGCAACTACTCTTAACCAGTAATCATTCGCCACTATACAGCTTTTCGGGTAACTCTCGATTGTTTCGTGGTGACATCAAATCGAATAGTTTGTCTCCCTCTGGTGCTAAAGGCGTGACAATGACGCCTGGTACATTAGATCAGTTTAAAGAGACTTTAGACAATCCGCGCCCTGAATATTTTAGAGAGTATATGCGTGGACTGATGCGTGATAGTGTTTACGCCAGCGAGCAGCTCGACAATATTTTAAGTGTAGAGTCGCCGGACCCTTATGGGGCATTACGATTAGATGCTGAAAACTCATTGAGTTTACAGCTGGATGCGGTGGTTAAGTTCATTGATAGCAGGGTCGCTTTGGGTCAGAACCGCCAGATCTATTATGTAAACCTTGGTGGGTTTGATACCCACGCAAATCAGGCGAATGATCACCATATTTTGTTGGAGAGCTTCAGCCGAGCGATGAAGAATTTTTACGATATTTTGGATGCGAAGGGGCTGGCTACACAAGTTACCAGTGTCACTATGTCAGATTTTGGCCGCCGTATTGTTCCGAATCATACGGGTACCGATCATGGCTGGGGCAACAATCATTTCATTATCAGTGGCGCACCTTTTACATCAAATACGACAGGAGTGTGGCCATCATTAGTTCCAGGCAGTCGGGACGACTTTTCAACCGGGCGCTTAATTCCGACTATATCAGTTGATCAAATTGGTGCGACGATGGCCCAGTGGCTTGGTGTTCAAGACTCCCAGTTAACAGCTGTATTTCCAAACTTAGATCGCTTTAGCCCGCAAACATTGCCATTGTTTGCCTAGTTAGCCTCAGGGGCTGGTAAAAGTCGACTAAAGGATGAACTCAATCTGGCCCTATTTGCTATATGTCGTGATAAACTACTCATTCAATTGATTTCTTATCGCGGAAAAAGGTTATGCCTTCTAATCTTCCAAAATCTTTCAGTAAACCTTTTCTTAAGAGCTTCCATATTCTGGAGGCCGTACTGCTGGTAGCGATTACCTTAGCTACCATATTTGCGATGATTGAAGAGTTTGTACACGTATTTACCGAAAAGCGTGTCTTACTTACAGATATTCTATTAATGTTCATCTATCTTGAAGTGCTGGCGATGGTGAAGCAGTTTGTTATGAACGGTAAGATCCCAGTACGCTACCCGATCTACATCGCCATGATGGCTATTGCTCGGTACATCACATTAGGAATGAAGGAACTCGATGCCACTTTAGTTGTTTGGCTCTCAGTAGCGGCCTTTATTCTTGCTGCGGCAACGCTGGTGATCAGAGTTGGTCATCATTACTGGCCATATGTTGACAGAACTACTCAGGAGAAGGACGAGTAGTCACCACTTAAATTTACATTTCTGCAGAGTCCAGCAGTGACTGCGCGGTATCGGTGCGGTTTTATTGTTCAATTAAGGTAATCATCAGGTTACTTTTTTCTTTTATAAGTCTCTAAAAAGCTAAATATTTGTATAAAAATATAAAAAAGCAAAGCATCTCACATGTGAGACTTTTCTTATGTCTTAATCTCCGCTCGCACATTTCCTCCACCTAGAAACTGGTCCTTTAGTTCAGCCTTGAATTGTGGCTCCGTTAATTGTTTTTGGCGAATGATTATTGAGTGGTGAACTAGACTTACTAAGCTAGTCAGGTTCAGTTGTTATGTGTTCATGAATGTTGTTTTCGCACTACTATTAATGTTTAGAGACGATATATGCCTTCTACTTCCCATTGCCTTTACTGGATTGGAAATAAGCCTTCACAGTTGGCCGAATATGAGCACGTTGTTCATTTCGAGTCCATTAATCAATTGCCTGATCATATAGGTGGAGCCATATGCTTCGACTTTGACGATCTGGAACTGCAAACTGAAGTTATTAAGCAGTTTTATGGCAAGCGCTGGTCTTGGTCTTGGTCGATTTTTACGACTCAAAGAAACGCTCTCTCAGACTGCCTGACAGATGGTGTCTTTGATGAAGCTTCCTGGCTGACAATTAGACGTGAAGCGGAACGCCGTCTCACCACTACGGCCAACGTGGAGCTGCTTGAACCGATAATTGGTTGGTTGAGTATCAACCGAGAGCGCAGTGTGATGTGTAGTAAGGATATTCGTTCGACTTCCCTTTATCGCTACCCAATTATCGAAGCCTTGTACCCGGAGTTAGACTCGACATATCGTTTTGTATTGGCTGAAAAGAGTAGAGGTATTCTTGACACCGTTGAGCTGATTGACCGTATCCGAGTCTGTTCAAAGTGCAACAGCGGTCACCTCAATTACGTTGACGTATGCCCAAGTTGCTCGAGTATTGATATTGAGTCTCAGAGCTCGTTGCATTGCTTTACCTGTGGACATGTCGATGATCAGCAAAGCTTCCTGCGCCGGGGAAAGCTGGAATGTCCTAAATGTATGACGCAATTACGTCATATTGGTGTCGATTACGACAGACCTCTTGAAAGTCACAAGTGTAATACCTGCTCAAGTCTGTTTGTCGAAGCGTCAACTTTAACTCAGTGCATGAGTTGCGATAGCAAAGTGCCAGTTAATGAGCTCGTTGTCAGGAAGATATATCAATATAGGTTAGGTGAGACCGGCGAGTATATTTTTCAGCATGGTAAGTCGATTCAGGCTCCTCAGTTGTCGATTAAAGGTAAAGTTGAAAGTGGTTACTTCCAGAACCTGCTCAGTTGGGTCAATAAAGTTGCTCTGAGACACAAGGAAGAGCACCTGCTTTTAGCACTCTACCTTCCATCGCTGGCTGATTATGGTAAGCAGTATGGAGACGCCAAATTGTTTGCTCTTATTGAGCAGATAACTTCGCGTTTAAGTAGCCTTTTTCGAGATACAGACATCTGCTGTCAGTACAAGCAAGATGTGTTGTTGGTCTTGATGCCAAAAACCAGAAAGCAAAGTTTATCTGCCGTGCAATTGAAGCTATCAGAGTTGAGTGAATTAATTGAAGAAGATGACTTTGAGCTTAATGTTCACGCCAGAAGCCTTCCTGACCCAGCTTTAAGTGCTGATGTTGAGTCTTGGTTAGAGGCATTACTGAGAGACATCTATGCTGCAGGATAGCTTAGCTCTACTTGGTTACTTTAAAGGAATGCTATTACACAATCAGGAGCTTTGGTTGCTGGTTTTCCCTTTGATGATAGTTATAGAGCTGCCGCTTTATCTTTTGGTATTAACTGGTATTTTCCGTTGGGCATATCGACCACAGGTGCAGGAGCCTACCTCCTTTCCTTCTGTAAGCTTTGTTATCACCTGTTACGGTGAGGGAGAGGCAATTGGTATCACTATCGACACCTTAGCTGAGCAGATCTATCCAGGGGTTATCGAAATTCTGGCTGTGGTTGATGGTGCTGTACAAAACCAGGACACCTATCAGGCGGCGGTGGATGGCGTGAAACGTCATGCTGACAGGCGAAATAGAATCGTTCGAGTCATTCCTAAGTGGCAGCGAGGAGGGCGAGTGTCTACCCTTAATGCCGGTTTGTCCGTAGCCAGCGGTGAAATTGTCATAAACGTTGATGGTGATACATCATTCGACAATGACATGGTTTTTACCATGATGAAGCAATTCTCCTCTCCGGAAATGATTGCTAGCGGTGGTGCGTTACGTGTGCGAAATCATGACCAAAATCTGCTAACCAAAATGCAGTCGTTGGAATACATGCTCTCAATGCAAGCGGGTAAAACGGGGATGGCGACTTGGGGGGTATTGAATAATATCTCGGGTGCATTTGGTGCGTTTCGCAAAAACATACTTCGCCAAGTGGGTGGTTGGGATACTCATACCGCAGAAGACCTTGATTTAACCATGCGTTTAAAGCAATACAAGCGGCGCTATCCGACCAACCAATTGGGGTTTGCCACTCAAGCCATCGGTCACACTGACGTTCCTGACACACTTAAAGGCCTGGTTCTGCAAAGACTTCGCTGGGATGGTGACTTACTGTTCTTGTTTCTGCGTAAGCATAAGCAGGGTTTAACCCCTGCATTACTTGGATGGGGGAACTTTATCTTCACCCTTGCGTACGGAGTTGTTCAGAACGTATTGCTGCCATTGCTGGTGGTGTTATTTACCTTATTTATGATCATTAGCTATCCGCCTTCATTCGTTATGGCTCTAATGTTGATGCTTTATTGTGTCTATCTAGTGCTATCAACGCTGCTATTTGTTGTTTATGTCGGCTTGATCTCAGAGCGTAAGAAGCAGGATTTGAAAGAGGCAAAGTGGTTATTGATTTATCCTATTTATCAATTTTTTATGCGCCTCATTACGGCGTTTTCAATGATTAATGAAGTCGTTAGACGAAGTCATGAAGAGTCGAGTATGGCACCTTGGTGGGTGCTGAAAAGAGGTAAAAGATTTTAGTATGAAAGTGAATTTTCATTTAGATAAAAAGAGTAAGCCACAGTCAGAAAGTGGTATCAAAGTTGTTTATGGTCAGGCTAAGCGCGGTGGCTATCGGGTTCGTTGGTATTTGATCCTTGCTATTGTTATCAGCCCATTACTAGCGATGGGTTATTACCTGTTTCGTACGCAGGTTCTGGTCACTGCACCTGCGATATTGACTACTAACCCCGTTACCATTAACGCGACTCATCCGAGTGTAGTGGGGCCTCTACCTTCAACAATCGGTAAAGCTGTGCTGAAGAAAGATACTTTAGTTTTGCTTGAAAATCATACTTTGGAACAAGAGATAAAGTTTATTCAGCAAGAGTTACTCAAATTACCGCAAGTAAGTGATAACCAGGTGGAGCGCTTGTATGTACAAGCAATTAGGGAGTCCAAGGACAGCTTGGATAAAGTCAATGAAATCAGAGAGAAGTATGCCAAGTACAGGGCAAAAGGTCAGGTCTCTGATGTTGACTACGCCTCAATTATCAGTAGCTACAATAGTCTTAACAGTCAACTGAACAGCCAGAAAATTGCTTATGCAGAAGCAAAGAGGAAGCAGGCTGAGACCATGTTAGCTGGGCCGATGGCATTAGAGTATCGGGCATTGATGAAGGAAATGGTGGTATTGCGATCAACTCAGAATGATCTCACCATCAAAGCGCCGTTTACAGGGCGAGTCATTGATGTTCATATTCGTGAAGGTGAGCAGGTTGATGTGGGGGACCCTCTTATCACCGTGTCGAAAAATATTACTCCTACCATCACTGCTTTTCTGGATCCAAAATACCTTAAACACAGTCATTTAGGGACTGAAGCGAAAGTTAAGTTTCCGGATGGAAAAACTTATCAGGCAATAGTTTCCAGTCCGGTTGAGGTAGTGAACAAACTGCCAGCTGAGCTACAAAGTCCGTTTGAAGGTCAACCCGCTTATCTTAAAGTCAACTTAAGCTTTGACGAAGCACTCGAAGAAAGACGCTGGATTGAAGGTGTTGAGGTTGAAGTTA
>NZ_AEVS01000088.1 GCF_000189255.1 Vibrio brasiliensis LMG 20546
TGATACTCAACTGATACATAAATTCATATCAGCATAATATCGTGTTGGAAATTACCTAATGTGATAAGAAGCGATATAGAAAAAAATAATTTTATCTTTGTCTATTAGAACGCAGTTGCTCAGCTTGTTCTTTGTCGTGTTTTTTTGCTTATCTACTGTGTTTGCTATTTTTTTAACGACTATATTTAACAATTTCGAAGATTTGAATTCGTACAGCCAAGAGTCTCTGAAAAATATTGATACCGTTTATGGTAGTGAGATTATATCGACTTATGATATTCGACTTATGTTTTTGAAAGCATCGAGTCGTGACGTTAATAACGGTGAGTATATTGATAAATTAGATCGATGGTACAAGAGTATTAGTGATAAGTTTATTGATGATGGCAATAAAGAAACAGCGAAGCGTCGTGATAACTTTGCTCGCTACTATCAACATGTACGAAAATTGCCTGACATTAAGAGACAGTACTCCATAAACAGTGCTGAGTTCAATAACTACCTGCTACAAGCGGATGAGTATGCTGAGCACTTGGTTGAGTCATTAACTCGTTTTAGTGACAGCCTTGTCGGACAAGTAGGTGACCGACTAGATCAAGTTTACAGTGAAGTTTCTGAAATGATGACTCAGAGTGCTATAAAAATTCTGGTGATCTCACTTATTTCTGCGTACGTGTTTTGGTTTGTTGCTAGTCAGATATCACGACCTATTGATGATATCGCGACAAAGTTAAGATTGATGGCAAATGGTGACTTTACGGTCAAGAGTTCATATCAGGGAGAAAATGAGCTAGGTAGCCTGGCAAAATCGATTAACACTTTAAGTGAATCTGTTGCTGATACGCTCAGCACCATTCGGGCGAACGGAGACAATGTCGCCTCTTCTGCGACTGAACTTTCGTCGACCATGTTGGAATCGAGAGAACATTCGAATCAGGAAAAAGAGCAGTTCAACCAAATTGGTGTTGCGGTGACTGAGTTATCGAGTACGGCCAAGGAGGTGAATAATAATGCTTCATTTGCAGAAGACGCCTCTAACGAAGCTAAAAGCCAAGTTGCTATTGGACAAGGCTGTATCGATAGGTCTTTAGAGATTAGCAATATGGTTGCAGCGTCGATCAATAAAGCCGCTCAACTAGTGCTAGAGTTGAAAGAAAGTTCTTGCAACATTAGCCAGGTGATAGATGTGATCAATAATATCTCGGAACAAACGAACTTATTGGCGCTAAATGCTGCAATTGAAGCTGCCAGAGCTGGAGAACAAGGTCGAGGTTTTGCCGTCGTGGCGGACGAAGTAAGGGGGCTGGCTGTTAGAACTCAATCTTCAACTGCTGAAATCAAAGTGGTGGTTGAAGGGTTACAAAGCCTGTCTGAAGACGTGCATCGAATCATGAATGATAATGTTGAGTTAATTAATGAAAGTCAGATTAACTCGCAAGATGTGTTAAACGCCTTTGGAGCGATTTCTCAAGCCGTGCACCAGATTCTAGAGCAGACGGTTTGTGTAGCTACAGCGTCTTGTGAACAAGCTAATGTGACAGACTCTGTGTCTGAAAGTATTTCTTTTGTCTCGGAAATTGTCGAGCGAAATAGTTTAGGAATGAACCAATGTTTCGAAGCTTCACAAGAACTTGCTTTGATGGCTGAGGAGCAGAAAGAGCTGTTAAGTCGATTTAAAATTTCGTGATATCTCTCGAAAATTATCATAGTGCTAACGGAATAACGGAATAACGGAATAATGGGATAATGGGATAATCGTATTTGTCTTTGGTCAGATTAATCTGAAACTTCTGGTTGGTTGATACAATGTTAAAGTGTTTTGTTACAATAATTAGAACGAAAGTTTAAATGTGTTAGCAAGTGTTTTAATCTCAGTGTATAGGTTTGAGTTATTTCACCACTGCTATCAACTCATTGATTTTATAAATTAACATCTATATATGACTGGTTTCATATTTCTCTATCCAGGTATTTATCTGGATAGAGGTGATAATTAATCATGAGTTGATTTTTAGTGTTTCACATTGATGAATGTATATAAATGACTCTACGCTTTGCTAACTCAAAAAGTACTATTTATTCAAAGCCTTGTCCTGTAGGGGGAATACATTGAAACGTATCTTATTATTAGAAGATGATCTATTCACATCGAGGCTACTTAAAGGTGCTTTAGAGAAAGCTGGTTTTATTGTAGTGCAGTCGTTTGATGTTTCGTCTGCTTATCATGCTGCAGTAGGAAATCGCTTTGATGTTGCAATTTTTGATGTGCAACTCCCTTCCGGTTCAAGTTTAGATTCATTTGATCGTTTGAAAAAAATCTTAGATTGCCCTGTCATTGTATATACAGCCAAACAAAGTACACGTATTGAGCTAAAGAGTTTCGAAATAGGGGCTTCTGATTTCCTTTTGAAGCAAAGAGGGGTAGATATCCTAATCAGCCGGATCAAGCGTCTGGTTGATATTGACACAGCAGAGCAATGTAACAGCGAAGATGAGACACCAGGGTTCGAAATCAACAAGGATGAACGCACCTTTCAATACGATGGAACTGTGCTGGAGTTAACTAAAAATGAAGCGAATATTCTGTTTTTATTTTGTCTCAGGAGAACTATTTCGCTGATCGGGAGGAACTTAGCTACTCTACCAAAGGGCATGGGTATGATGGTTGGAGCAGGGCTCTGGACTTAGCGATAAGTCGATTGAGAAAGAAGATCAATCAACAAACATGCGGGAAAGTGGAACTGCAATCGGTAAGGGGTAAAGGCTATAAAGTGAATTTCCATAACAACAATTAACAGAAGCAGCCTAATACCCCAATGGAATACAGTTGCACTGAGCTAAACTACCTAATCAATAACGTTTGTTTCGGCAATGAAGCAGACGCAATGTCCCTTATTAAAAATCTGAGATCTGAGATCCTTGCGCTGGGTATTTGCTGCGATCCCACTAGCCAATCATTTGTATCTATTGAAGATATTAGTAGTCGTAAGCATAAGCTGGTTGGCAGCTCGGGGCTGTTAGGATTATTTTCACTTTCTAAGTATCTAAGAGAGATTGTTTTTATAGATGGTCAGTTTGAGTATAACTACTACACCTTTGTTGCATCGATCAGAGCGATCATTAGCTATTTGGATGAGTTGATACGTCAGCTCGGAAAAGGAAAGTCATACCGATGTACTTGTCATATAGAGTAATTAGAAAAGCCATCTTCGGTATTTTTCACTTACTATCATCGTAGTTTTGTTGTGGTTATATGAGATGGTTATCTTTGAGCGGGTAATGACGTATAACCGATACACAAGTGAGTTCAACGAGTATACCTATTCAATTATTCGCAACGAAAATGTTTATCGATCTTACTTGATTGGCGTCGAGCATATGGAAATTAAAGCAGACAAAATCAGTGTCATGCTTGGCTTGGCCAGAGAGATTATTTCTTCACGCGAAGGGGTATTTGATATTTTGGATCCTGAGTATGGCAAGCGTTATCCAGATAACATCACCAAAGCTCGTAAGTTTATTCAGGTAGAAGAAAAAATCTTCCGCGATATTGAGTCAACGTTTAAAGATGGGGTTGATGAAGGGCGTCAGCTACAACATGTACTGTATTGGAAACGTTGGAAAGACTCATCAGACAAGCTTTGGAAACTGAAGTCTCACTATCTTAGGTTCCTTAAATTGAATAAAGATTCCTACATGAAGGAACTCAGAACGATATCGCAAACCTACCACATCTTATTGTTCTTCTTACTTTCTTTTAGCTCGTTGGTTTTTATTATATTCCTCAGATACTTACTCAAACCTATCAGTCAGGCATCTAACGAGATACGGCAAGGCAACATCTATCGTATTGCCTCGATGAAGACAATTTTCTCAGAACTTGAATCACTGTTTAATAAAATTGTTGCTTATGAACGTGACGTCAAACGAAAGATCTATGCCATTGATAAGAAGGCAGATGAGAAGAGTGAACTGCTCAATATTATGAGTCATGAGTTAAGAACACCGATTAATGTCATTATTGGCAGTGTCGATTTATTGAACAGAAGATCAGGGGAACTGGATAATGAATTAAAGTCGTATCTGACGGATCTGGAAACATCGTCAGTTAACTTGAAGATATTAATCAATAGAGTTCTTGAACTCGGCAAAGCTGAATCACAAAAAACTGTCATCAAAGAGTGTGTTTCTACACTGGACTTAGTGGACTACCTCAAAGTCACTATTAAGGGTTTGGCTTCTCAAACTAACACCAGAATCGAATTCTATTATGACTCTCAATTTCCACTTTGCTTCACAACCGACGAGGTTAAGCTTAAACAACTGCTGTTAAATGTTATATCAAATGCACTCAAAGCTGTTGAGGGTGAGGGAGTGATACGTATTCGCTTCAAAGTATCCGCAGAACACACGATATTTCACGTATTTGATAGTGGTGTCGGCATCGAAAAAGAGAACATCTGCAAAATTCTCACTCCTTTCGAGCAAGTAGAGCAGGGTTATAAAACAGGTTCGTCTGGCTTTGGCGGTTACTTAATTCAGCGCCTGTCACAAGCGCTAGGTGGATTCGTAAACATTCGTAGTTACAAAGGCCAAGGCACACTGGTCACGATGAAACTCCGAATACTAGAGCCAAAGGGTCGCTTAAGTGACCTTAATCTCGCTGTTTCGGAGTCAATAACGAATAGCGAAGAAAAATATTTGAGACGAACCGGACTGATTAATGGTCAACTATCTACAACTAGCATAAGTCCTAACCCATTGGTCTCAGAGTTTAAGATATATGACGCTCTGGACTGGATACTGCCTGAATCACAACAGGCTGCTGCTGAGCAATGTGCTGTAGCAAAACGCAATTTAAAGATTTTGATTGCAGAAGACTATCCTTTGAATACTCAAGTGCTGAGAAACATGCTTAATCATTTGGGTATCGAAGCTGTGTTCTTCGAAGATGGCGAAGCACTTGTGTCTTTCTTTATCGAGAATCAGACTTTCGATCTGATTCTGATGGATATCCAAATGCCCAAGGTTGATGGTTATGAAGCGAGTCATATGATTCGAGAATTTAACCAGAAAATACCCATTATTGCTTGCAGTGCACACCTAGAACATGAAATCAGAGCCAAACTACTCGAAAGCCAAATGAGTGACTTTTTACAAAAGCCTTATACCGTTGAAGAACTGGTTGCTGTCATTACGAGAAATACGTAAATCACTTTATGTATCGATATTGAGTTAAACCATGGTTATCTATTAAATAATCAATTTTATCTGATACAAGTAATGCTGGCGTATATATAGATTATCTAAATTAGCTAGCGTTATATACGCTTAATAATCGACACTATCGACTTAGCAGAGAATTTTTTGATATAGATATATCTATCAAAAAAATGATTGCTCATGTTACAGAAATGATACTTTGCAAGATTATTGGTGTGTAAATATTCTTACAGGAAATTCCAAAATTTTGTAATAAAAGGTGTTAGCGGACTCCTGTAAGTGAACTAGAGTCAAGTTATCGTAAGTATACGTTATGTTGAATATTATATTTCTCGTTTTTTCTATATTTCTTTTCGGTAATGTTATGGCTTCACCTTCTGAATCCATGTCACAAAGTGATCGAGAGTATTTAGAAAGCCTTGGTAAGATAAAGGTTGCTGTCCTCTCAGATAAAGGGCGATTGGTCAATACCACTTCATTTCAGGGTGAGTTCTACAACATAAATGTTGCCTACCTAAAGAAAATATCCAATGAACTGGGTTTAAAAATCGAGTTCTATGAGTTTGATCATCCTGCAGAAATAACTTCGGCCTTATACACACGCGAAGTTGATCTAATTCTCGATTTTAATAGTTATGATGTTTCTAATAAGGTAGGGCTTTTTTACTCAGCGCCAATCTTCAAAAGCAGCGTTGCTTACTGGAGTAATAAAAGTACGGTAGGGAAGAGGCTAGATGAACTGAAATGGGTTTGTGTGTCTGGTTCAATTTTCTGCAGCATACTTGAACAACAAAATATAACTAACACAATAAAGGTCGCTAATTTTAAACAAGGAACCGAAAAGGTTCTCGATAGCGAAGATGAAGTATTTCTCGATAGCTATATTAGCTTGGCTGAGTACCTCAACTCTTCTGATAATGTGTCTAGCTCAATCGCGACACCTCCCTGGGGCGGGTTTGTCTATGCTCAAATTGTCTCAATAGAAGAAAATCAGCGTTTAATTGAGCTTATCGATAAAATCGTTAAGCGTTCGATAGAAAGTGATCATCTCATCAACAGTTTTAGTCCTTACCATTTTTCGGACATGATTAACATGGCATTCCGAAATAGCAATTACAGCAATGTGGTGAGGTATTCATTTGATGATGACTCATTCCCTTTACTATTTCGTAACGAAGATGGGACTTTATCAGGTTACTTAAAAGACGTACTGGATTTGATCTCATCTCGAACGACATTAGAGTTTGAGTATGTGTCCAGCGAATCGTCGCAGTCTGCACACGCTATGCTGGAATCAAATGAGATCGATCTGATTCCATACAGTTTGACGACCAATGAATCGAATCAAAGTATCGAGTACACAGATTCATTTATGTCATTTACCTATTATGCAGTGAGTCTGGCCAACTCAACCGCAGCAGAGAATGGGCGAAAGGGAGTCTTGTTATCGGAGAGCAAAAAACACATCGACGTTAAGAACCAACTTTTTGGCGTCAATACGGAGGTGTATAGAGAGTCCAAAAAAATCCTATCGGCTCTTGAACAAGGAGAAATCGATGTTGCTTACATCCGAGATGACATCATAGAGATTATCATTTCATCTCACGCAGATGATGAGTATTTCGTTGATCGCTCCATGCCGATTGCTTTGAATATTGCTATGGCGGTCTCTACGCAACGTCTATCCCTGATTAATGTTCTCAATAGTATTTTTAGAACCTGGGATCAGAATGAGCTGAATAAAATCAAGAACTCTTACGACCCATTCAATGTGGTTTACGGATACGAAGAAAAATACTTGTATCAAGTCGCTCTTGGATTCGTTTTTGTCTTTTTGCTTAGCGTTGTGTTTTTCTCACTGTTGCAGAAAAACATGAAGCTAAAGGTAATTATCAAGGAGAAAGACGCTGCGTCGACAAGGATTGAGAATGAATTCCTCAATTCTGTCATCAGACAGATTCCCTCCATTGTTTTCATCTACGATGATCAAGCGAACATTCGCTACACCAACTGTAGCAAGTACCTTTGTAGTGAGTGTGACAACTGCCACATTACCAATGACGGTATCGGTTATAAAAACCGGGACACCTTTAACGACATATTCAAAAAGAACTTAACCGTTAAAGATTCTTGTCGTACTCATAGTTGTCCCCTTGATATGGAGATGATGGAGTATGTGTGTAAGAAGATAAACCTTAACGATAGGGAATATATCTTAACCGTCATCAACGATGTTACCGAAAAGAATCAACGAGAAAGCGATTTGGAAAATGCCAAACAAAAAGCAGAGTCGGCGATACAGGCTCGCGATAAGTTTCTCGCTTCAATGACTCATGAGTTAAGAACGCCGATTGCCGGTATGGTTGGTTTGATTGAAATGCTTGGCGCTAAGATAAAAGATGAAGAAGAGACGTTACTGATTAACAACATTTCATCTTCGGCAAGACAACTCAATGTACTGGTCAACGACATTCTGGATTTCTCGAAGCTGGAAGCTGACCAACTTAAGCTCTCTCCGTTTGATTGTGATGTGTTACGTGAGACGAGTGAAGTGTTACGTGTACATAAGATAGCGGCGAACAAAAAGGGTATTCATCTTAAATATAACTTTAAAGCGACCAAGGTGCGCTTGGTTTCAATAGATGGCCTCAGATACTCGCAGATCCTCAATAACCTGTTATCAAATGCTATCAAATTCACAGACTTAGGTTCCGTCGCTCTTGAAGTAGAGTTAACTGAGGAATCAATCAACTTCTTAGTCACTGATACGGGGTGTGGGATGTCGACCCAAGTACTTGCTACTGTATTCAGTCCATTTGTCCAGGCGGATAGTTCTATTGCGCGTAAGTATGGCGGAACTGGATTAGGGTTATCGATAGTCTCAGAGTTAGTTGAACTAATGAAAGGCAAGCTAATTGTTGAAAGTATCGAGAATCTTGGTACTAAGATGTCAGTTTCGCTTCCGCACCAGCTTGTTAGCACTTACAAGGGGCAGCTGAGTTGTTTGGACATCCATTTTGGCGATGTTAGTCAAAACATCAAAGATTGGGTCGGAATGTGGTCTGCTGGACCTGAAGATGAAGAGGTGAAAACGCAAGATGCCCCCCATACCATTCTTATCACCTCTGATCACGAGACTGACCAGAGTGACGGTAGCTATGAGCAAAGAATCGTTTTTACTGATGATGTCGAAGGATTCAAGCAGATCGTTCAAGAAAAAATTCTGCTATCAAACGCCCCGATCTTCCCTGACTTACTGTTTGAATGCCTATATCAGCATCGCGATAAAGCCATGATTTGTCCTCCTTTAGAATTTGAGCAGCTACAAGGAACTGTGCTGGTGGCAGAAGATAATCCAATAAATCAGTTAGTGATACGCAAACAGCTGGAGCAGTTGGGTTTAACAGTCAATATGGTGGATGACGGCGAAGCCGCTTACCACGCGATTATGGAGCACCCTGATGGCATCGATTTGCTGATTACCGACTGCCATATGCCCAACATGGATGGGTTTGAGCTTTCAAGCAAGATAAGGAATGAAGCTAATCTCGATAAACACCTGACTATTATAGGGTGCACAGCTGAGGACTCGAGCATTGTGAGAAGTAAATCAAATGAGTCTGGCTTCGACCACATCCTGTTCAAACCTTATGGAATAGAGAAGCTAAGGAATCTTTTGGAGGCATGTTTGTTAAACAATGAAAACAAGGCGGCAGTGACAACGCACTGGTTAGACAAATACAGTGAAGAAGAAGTTGAGCAGTTAAGGAAAATCTCAGTAGCTTGCCTCACCAGCGATCTACAGAAATTGGAAGAGCAGCAGGACGATTTGCCCTCACTGAAGAAGATTGTGCACAAAATAAAAGGAGGAGCGTTAAGCCTGGGTATTGAGGATTTAGCCAAGATTATCTACAAAGTAGAGCGTTCTATTAAATCAGATAGAAGGGCAGAACTGCAGTCAGAGCTTGTATTACTGGCTGATATCATGCGCGCGAATATCGAGTTAATAGAGAACTATCATAGGTCGGAAAAATGAACATACTTATCCTGGATGATAGCCCTCTAGAGCTTATTTTACTTGGCTACAAGCTAAAAAATATCGGCTGTAACAACGTCCATTCTGCGACTACAGTGGAGAAAGCAATGTCATTGGTGAGTAAGATAGAGTTTGACTTAGTCATCAGTGACCTCGATTTACCAGGCAAAGACGGTTTGATGTTTCTGTCTGAATTACAAAAGAACCATTATAACAAGGCAGTATGTATATCAAGTTGTGTCGATGAAGGCATCATTGCGTTAGCCAGTAAGATGGCAACTACATTAGGGCTCAATGTGGTTGGAACACTGGTAAAACCTGTCTATGAAGAGAGTTTGTGCAACCTTATGGACTTGACTTCGGAGCTACTCTCAAGTGCTCCAACACAGAACAAAATCAGCTTCTGTCTCAATGAAGTGTTATACGGCCTGGATAACGACCAGTTTCACAACGTTTATCAACCTCAAGTCTGTTTCAAAACCAATAAGCTAATAGGATTTGAAGTACTAGTGCGTTGGCAGCATCCGATTAAGGGAACGCTGACGCCCAATTACTTTATCCCAACCCTAGAAGCGAACCGTTATACTGATCTACTGCTAGATACAGTGATCAATCAGTTGAAGCTAGACTTTCCGTTTATCCCCGACGATATGAGAATATCGATTAACATGACTGCGGATAATTTTATGGCGCCCGAACTGGTGAACAAACTGGTAGATCTAACTGATGAGTTAGAGATGGATATTTCACTACTGACATTAGAAATTACTGAAAGCCAAATTTTCCAGCCTTCGACAACCATGCTAAGTAATATTGCTCGTTTGCGTATGCTAGGGGTAAATATCTCAATTGATGATTTTGGTACTGGTTATTCGAGCTTTGGCAATTTAGTTGATATTCCGTTTACCGAGCTGAAAATTGATCGACAGTTCACCAAACGTTACTTTTCAGATTTGAAGTCTAGACACATCGTTGATTTAACGACTGAGCTATGTCGTAGAACCAAAATTAAGGTGGTAGCAGAAGGCGTTGAAACGAAAGAAGAGTTTGAAGCACTGCGCGTATTAGGGGTCGATGTCTGCCAAGGATTCTACATCGGCAGACCACTAGCAATTGAAAAACTTCGTTCTTTCAAAGTTCTAAGCTAAAAAGCCTGTTTAGTAGCAACGTAACAGGCTAAGTAACTGAATCGCGAGTTCGGCAGTAAACGAAGCTGGTGGCTAAATACTAAAAGCAAAGACTTAGAGACTATCGAACTACTTGAGCAGTATGCCTTCTAACCAATCATTATTTACATTGAAAATAACACTCAACCAGAGGTTGAGTGTGGGTTTTTGGGATAGGAATTATTAAAGGCTAGGATGCTTGGCTTTGTAACGAAATTATTTCAATTACTGATTTTGCGTTATATTTACTTAGTATTCTTGATTTGTAGGTACTAATGGTTTTATTACTTAATGAGAGTAATTCAGATATCTTTTTATTAGAATAGCCTTTAGTTAAGTAGGTTAATACTAATTCTTCTCTTGCTGAGAGATTGAATGTTCTCTTTACCATCATATTATCTGACTGTTCAAAGACTTCTTTACCTTGGCTCACAGATAATATGGCTGATCTTATTTTACTTATATCTTCTGTCTTGTACACCAAACCATTTGCACGACTGGAACGAGCGATGTGGCAGTACATTTTGGAGTGGCTGGATGAAATAAAAAGAATGCCTCCGGTGAAACCTATCGACCGCAGTCTTTTGGCATAGTCTATACCACTGCCGTTACTGATTTCCGTATCAAGTATCACAGTGTCAATCTGCTCATATCGTATTACTTTGCTTGCTTTTGCCGCGCAACTCTCTTTAAAAACATTTACATCTGGGAAAATAGATTTGGTTAAGCCTTCTAAAGCTTCTAGGAATAATGGCTGTGCATCTATTAATAATACATTCATTTTATAGAATATCCTTATTCACTATTATTTTTAATAAAAAACAGCTCGCCGTGCAGGGAGGCGCTAAAGCGAGCTAAAAAATGTGAAAGCTATTGGGTACTCTCACAAATCGAATATCGTTATAGATATTAGTGGTAAGTGGATAGGGTTTTGTAACATTAGTGAATCAACAGAGAGAAGATAATAATTATATATGTGATGAATTTTATATATTGTTATTGAATTGGGTTGTATTCAATTGGTTTGCTATTTGTTTGTGATTGTATTAGTGATTTTGTAAAGCTAAATTAAGTAATAATTTTGGAACACTGAGTTGTTTGTCTATGATTTTATTAGCTTTAGGAGCTAACTGATCAAGGCTTGCATTGCTAGTACTAACCATGGCATAAGAAGGCTAATCGAGACTATCATGGATACTTATGAACAAACTGATATACGACGTTTTTATCGGTGAAAAGGCTCTGGGAAACCCGTGCGGCGTGGTTGAACTCAATGAGTGGCCAAGTGACTCTGAGCTACTAACGATTACCCGTGAAATTGCGCAACCAGTCACCTCCTTTGTCGTTCAATCAAACCAGCAGTTCTTTATCCGATGGTTTTCACAACAGAGCGAGATCAACCTTTGTGGCCATGGAAGTTTAGGTGCCGGGGCGGCACTGCTCGACAAGTATCAACTTGAAAGCCTCACTTTTGGTAGCAAACATGGTGAAGTGACTATTTCTCGAAGGGGGGATTTATACAGTATTGTCTTGCCCAGCTGGCAAGGTAGTCCAGTCCGAATCCCTGATGAGATTTCGTGCTTGATGGACGATGCCGTCGATGCTTATGTAACTCGTGATTTGGTTGTTGTTTTAGCTAATGAAGAAGCCGTCGTTAAGTTTCGCCCTGATTTTGCGAAGATCCGTCAGATAACCCAATACCATGCCTTGATAGTAACGGCTCAAAATGGTGAAAACAGTTACGCTTTAAGGTACTTCGCGCCTAGTATCGGGATTGATGAAGACCGCGCTACAGGATCCGCTCAGTGTTCTTTGGCACCCTATTGGTTTGATAAGCTTGGTGTTAATTCATTGAGCGTCAATCAGCTTTCCGATTCAGGTGGCTACTTTAAGGTAGAGAAGCATTCGGATAGCTTTATCAAGGTATTTGCTCAAGTTAAAGCCAGAACCAACTCTCATTCGTAATGTATAAGGACACTCCTTTGTTAGAACTCAGAAAGTCAAAGCCAGAAGAGGCGGCGCATTTTGCTGAAATGGAACGATCAAATGATACTCAAGAGTTTGTTATTCCGTATTCAGTAGGGCAGCATGAATCTTTGATTGAGGGTGATGAAGTTATTTACTTATCTGTCTACCACTATCAAACACTAACAGGCTTCATGATACTGGCGAAAGAAAGCGAACAGGTTGTAGAGTTCAGAAGAATTGTTATAGCAGATAAAGGGCAGGGGCTCGGACAATTGGCCATTACAGCAATGGAGCAGTATTGTGCTCAAGTGCTTAACTGCTCAAAGGTGTGGCTCGATGTATTCGAATCGAATCAGCGCGGTTGGCATATCTATACCAAGCTCGGGTACCGTCAATTTAAAATTGGTGAACATCAGGGTAAGCGGCTAATTTTTATGGAAAAAATACTTTAACTTAGTGGGCCAGACTGATAGTCAACGGGGTATTAAATGGACTTAGTTTGTGAGTGAGGAATTTACAGTGAATAAAGAAGTACGAGTTGGTGTTGCTGTAGTGATTCATCGAGATGGTTGTATCTTGCTTGGTGAACGTATTGGCTCTCATGGCAGTCATACTTGGGCGACACCAGGCGGACACCTTGAACTGAACGAAAGCATAGAAGAATGTGCCAAACGAGAAGTATTGGAAGAAACTGGTCTGGTTGTAGAATCGTTTACCAAACTAGGTTTTACAAATGATATCTTCGAACAAGAAGGTAAGCATTACGTCACCTTGTTTGTATTGACAGAATGCACACAGGGTGCCCCCAAAGTCACTGAACCAAGTAAATGTCTACAGTGGAAATGGTGTTCGTTAGATGACCTTCCGCAACCATTGTTTTTGCCATTAGAAAACTTTCTTAACCAGTACTCATTGCTGAATGAGCTGGGTTAGTTAGTTCTCAACCATCACAACTAGGGTAGGGCCTGCATTAAATGGAAACAGAACGACTAAGGTTTATGGCTCCATCTCTAGAGATACAGCCTTTGATGCTCGAAGCAATCAGGGAGAGCAAGGACGAGTTGGGAGAGTACCTTGACTGGGTTAAATTTGCTCTGACAGAGAATGAGTCTGTACAAGATACTCGCCAAGCAATCAGTAACTTTAACAATTTCGAAGGTGAGCTGCGTTATTCGCTCATCGAAAAAGGTTCGGGACGTTTAGTCGGAGCGATAGGTCTCATTATCAGAGATAAATCGGTACCGTTTTTTGAAATTGGCTATTGGCAACGCTCTTCATGTGTTGGCAATGGGTTTATCTCAGAAGCTGTTCGCATGATAGAGAAATATGCTTTTTGTGACCTCAAAGCAAACAGATTAGAGATTAAAGCGGCAGAGGGAAACTTTAAAAGCCGAGCCGTAGCAGAACGTTGTGGTTATATATTTGAGGGAATCGTACGCAATGATCGTAGACTTCCTTCTGGAGAACTGAGTAATACGGCAGTGTATTCCAAAATTAGCCTTACCGAAGAGTGTTAGGCTCACGAGCAAACGTTCGCATCTCTTGGCAAAAAGGTATATACCTAACCTTATGATATTCAAAAGCTGATAATGATATGACGCTCAAAGAGACCTTAAAAGTTGATAACGTCCGTTACTTTTTAATGTTCCGGTGTAGCTACTTTGCGCGTTTTTACTACCCAGTTTTCACTCTTCTTTATTTAGATTATGGCTTGACCCTTTCTCAGTTTGCCATATTGAACGTGGTGTGGGCGGCAACTATAGTGATTGCCGAAGTCCCTTCAGGAGCATTTGCCGACACTCTCGGGCGTAAAAAACTAGTGATGCTATCCTCACTGGTGATGTTCATCGAAATCGCCATGATCGCTTTTGTGCCAACCGGCAACGCTAGTCTGGTGTTCTTCGTTTTCCTGATTAATAGAGTGTTGAGCGGACTGGCTATGGCGTTGGCCAGTGGCGCGGATGAGGCTCTTGCGTACGACACTTTAAAAGAGCAGGGCAAAGAAGAGATGTGGCCGCATGTGCTACAAATCCAACTGCGTATTGCTTCAACGGTCGGTATTATTGTCACTCTCGTTGGGGCGGCAATGTATGACGTTAACTTTATGGCTGGCGTCTACCAATTGTTTGGCCTATCAGAACCTCAGAGTACTCAGGACATTATGCGTGTTCCCGTTTACGCGACGTTATTTGTTGCGTTGCTGGCCATATACGCTGCATTTAATATGCAGGAAGAGAAGAAGGTTTTGCCGAGTCATAGCAGCAAACTGGCAACGACCATGGCAAGTCTGAAGTTAACTCTGAATACAGCTCAATGGGTGTTCGCGACGCCTTATGTATTGTTTATCCTACTTTACTACAGCTTGTTCGAGCACACGTCTCGAATGTTCTTGACCATGAACAGCCAATATTATCTCGCCATTGATATACCGATTATCTACTTTGGTTTTATTGGTGCAGGAATCAGCGTGCTGCAGATTATTCTAGCTGGGCGTAGCCGTGTTTTAGCTGAAAGTGTGGACCCGAAAAAATTTATTCTCTTTATGGGTGTAGCATCGATAGCTACGTACTATTGGATTTCCCTGGGTTGGCCAATCTATGGAGTGATTCCTGTTCTGATACTTATATTCATCATCATGACGATGAACATTTTCATTAGCTACCATCTAAACAAAAATACCGAGTCGCACAACCGAGCTACAGTGCTCAGCTTTAAGGGGCTGATGTTTAACCTTGGTTATGGTTCGATTGGTATCTTATATGCTTACTACTACAAGCTGGTTTCTCAAAACTACTCCGAGCAACAGATAGAAGAGCACATCGACTTTATCGCTTCATTGTCGTCTTTCACCTATTACTTTGCGTTTTTGTTTGTTGCCATCAGCGCTCTGTTCTACGTTAAGCATAGAAAAAGCCCAATTATTTAAGCTTGCTTTAAGTATTCCTTCTTAAACTTTCGTCTTTTATCAATTCTTGTCGTCCTATAGAACAACAGAACTTTTTAAGTTTTTTATGAATGGTTGGTTGCATAGATATTCACTGTGGTGATTTATGTTCCGGATTGATTTGTGCGATGAATGGGTGCGCTAATTCACTATGGTTGATCGGTTTTTTTCGAGCCAATGGAACTTGTTCTAGATCATTAAAGTGTTCAAAATTGCAATCTTTGATTTTAAATATTTAAACTATGATGAGGTTTACGAAATTAAACCTAATTCATATGAATCTAGTGATCTCGTTCAAGATTTGTGCGTGATTGTACGGGTTTTCGGTGTTTTTTAAGCTTTCTCAGGCGAATTTTTTGAGTTTACAGAAGTTTACTCTGTATTGCTCAACTAACCCGAAAGGAGTACTTTGACGTCATTGAGTTCAAAAATGTAAACCGAAATGATGAATGTAAAACAGGTTCGATTCACCGATGAAGACAGAGAGTGTTTAAGCAACTACTTTCGTTTGGCAGATACGATAGCTGATTTGATTGGCCCGTATTGTGAAGTGGTTATTCATTCATTTGAAAGCCTGGAAAATTCAGTGGTGAAGATCGTAAACGGTCACCATACCGGGCGCGAAATTGGATCGCCAATCACTGATTTGGGTTTACGCATGTGGAGTGCATTCGAGAAAACCGGTGAAGTATCACCAAAGAGTTACTTCACCAATGCCGCAGACGGTTCTTTGCTGAAATCGACCACATGTGTTTTGGCAGGTCCAGAGCAAAAGCCGATAGGCATGCTATGTATCAACATGAACTTATCTTTCCCATTTCCCGAAATCGTCAAAACACTGATGCCGCAATGCAATGTTTCGCAAACCTTAGTGAGCGAAACCTTCTGTAACAATGCCAACGATGTTATAGAGCAGGCATTGAGTGCGGCTATAACCGAAGTGGAACAAGACGAGACGATTTCAACAAAAGGTCGCAATAAAGCCATCATCCGCTGCCTGTTTGATAACGGCGTATTTGAGCTAAAAGAGACCACTACACAAGTATCCGAGCAACTTGGCATCAGCCGCCAGGCGGTTTACAAGTTTATCCGTGAATTTAAATCAGAATAAAATTAATCACTTAGGAGTTATATAGTGAAACAGATCATTGCCACTGAACAAGCACCAGCAGCCATCGGTCCTTACTCACAAGGTACTGCTTATGGCGACATGGTTTACACATCAGGTCAATTACCTTTGGTTCCAGAAACAATGGAGTTTGTGGAAGGCGGTATTAAGGAGCAGGCGCGCCAGTCTTTAGCGAACTTAAAAGCGGTTCTGGAAGCAAGTGGTGCAGGTTTAGACACAGTACTAAAGACCACCTGCTTCCTATCAGACATGGAAAACTTTGTGGCATTCAACGAAGTGTACACTGAGGTATTTGGCACGGAAAACGCACCAGCTCGCTCTTGCGTTGAGGCTGCAAGATTACCAAAAGACGCATTGGTTGAAGTAGAAGCCATTGCATACAAAAAATAACCGACTTTCGGACATAAATGGGTATCAATAGGAGATCCTCATGAGCGTTTCATTTATTGGATTGAGTATCCTGTTCTTTGGGTTTTACGCAATACTTGCCAACTTCAAAAAACAGAAGAAAAGCTTTAACTTCCGAGTACTAAGTGCTCTTGCTGCTGGTTTGTTATTCGGCGGCGCAATTCAGCTGGTATTTGGTGTTGGCAACGTGGCAACATCAGGTTTTGCTGAACTGATTTCTGTGTTTGGTAAAGGCTACATTAAACTTCTACAAATGATTGTAATCCCGCTAGTCTTCGTCGCGATGATCTCTTCGATCATGAACGTAGAGGGCGGTGGTGCACTGTCACGTATTGCACCAAAAATCATCGGTATTCTACTTTTCACTTGTGCTATCTCTGCTGCAGTAGGTATCGCAAGTATTTACCTGTTCGGTATCGATGCAAACGCACTCGTAAGCACAATTGGCACCAACAGTGCTATTGAAGCTCGCGGTGATTCACTGATTGCAACTCAGGATGCAATGGCAAGCAGCGGCTTGTCTGGTATGGCACTATCTATCATCCCAACAAACATCTTCGACATGCTAACGGGTTCTGAGCGTACATCGACACTATCAACCGTATTGTTTGGTATGTTCCTTGGCTACTGTATTCTGCAAGTGAAAAACCGTAAGCCTGAGAAAGTGCAGAACTTCGTTGATTTCATCAACTCTGCAAAAGAAGTCGTGCTATCTATGGTGCGTGAAATTCTGAAGCTGACACCTTACGGTGTATTCGCTCTGATGACTACGTTCATGATGACTAACGACTTGTTCGCACTGGCTGAAATGGGTCGCTTCCTGCTGGCAAGTTACGTGGCAATCGGTGTGATGTTCGCTATCCACTTTGTGATGGTGTCTATGTTCGGTTTGTCGCCGGCGAAATTCATGAAGAAAATCTGGCCAGTACTCGTATTTGGTTTTGGTTCTCGCTCTAGTATGGCGGCAATCCCACTCAACGTTGAAACTCAAACTCAACGTCTGGGTGTTGACGAAGAAACCGCAAATATGTCAGCAACTTTCGGTACCAGTATTGGTCAGAACGGTTGTGCAGGTATCTATCCAGCGATGCTCGCTATCATGGCTGCACAAGTCATGGGGATGCCGGTTGACCTAGGCTTCATCGCCCAACTGATCGCGGTTATCGCTATTGCTTCATTCGGTATCGCAGGTGTCGGTGGTGGTGCGACGTTCGCAGCGGTTGCGGTACTTACCATCATGGGTCTGGACATCACCGTCGTAGCGATACTGGTTTCAATTGAAGCTCTTATCGATATGGCGCGTACAGCGCTTAACATCTCTGGCTCTATGCTGTCAGGTGTATTGACCGCTAAGAAAAATGGCTCACTAAACACAGAGCAATACAACGCTGATGTGACTGCAACAGTTACAAAAGAAGCAGCGGTGTAATTTCCAGATATAATTATGAGCACCCTCTATGGGTGCTCTGCGTTTTTCCTGAGTTCAGGTTATTTAGGTAAAAGATATGAAAGTTGTTGTTGTAGGCGGTAGCGCTGCAGGTATGAGTTTCGCAGCGAAATACAAACGTAATCAGCCATCAGATGAAGTGATAGTGCTGGATAAACGTGATTACATCTCGTTTGGTGCGTGCGGCTTGCCGTATTTTGCTGGTGGAATGTTTGATGACACCGAGCGGATGATTTCTCGTACGCCAGAGCAAGCAATTAAGTCGGGCTTAGATGTTCGCGTTGAAACCGAAATGGTTGCACTGGACCGTGCTGAAAAACAGATCACGATTCGCCAGCAAGGCGAAGAAAGCACTATTGATTACGATATGCTGGTTATCGCTACGGGTGCACGTCCGATTGTTCCGCCATTTGGTGACTTCAACCCTGAGCACGTATATACACTAACGAGTATGGAAGATGGCCTGGCAGTAAAAGAGGCGCTTCAAGACAGCAGTAAACAGCGCGTTTGTGTCATTGGTGGTGGCTTTATCGGCCTTGAAGTGTTTGATGCTGCCCATCTCCTTAATAAGCATGTCACCATCATAGAACGCGAACAGCATGTAATGAGTCGCCAGTTCAGCCCAGAAATGATCGAGGCAGTTGAAGGCGCAATTTGTGAATCTGGCGCTGAGCTCAAAACAGGCTGCAGTGTATCAGCCATTCGTGATGCGGAGCAGGGCGGCTACATTGTAGAAACTGACAATGGTAATGTCGAAGCTGACGTGGTGATTCTATCACTTGGTTTCAAACCAAACACCGAGTCGTTCGAGTTACCTAAAGCGGCAAATGGTGCCCTGTTAGTGGATGAGTTTGGTGCAACAGAAGACGCGCATATTTACGCAGTGGGCGATTGTGCAGTGGTTCACCATATGGCGCTGGAAAAATCGGTTTATCTGCCACTGGCAACAACCGCAAATAAACAAGCACGTATGATGGCTGACAAGCTGGCAGGTAAAGATACTTACATGACTGGTTTTCTTGGCTCTTCTTGCTTGAAGGTACTGGATTACGAATTGGCCTGTACGGGTGTCTCAGAGTTGTTGGCTAAAGAGCACGGTTTAGATGTGAAGGTTTCAACCATTTCCGACAAAAACCAAACCGATTACTATCCAGGTCAGGAAGACATTAAAGTGAAACTGGTTTACCACCCACAAACCAATGTTCTGCTCGGTGGTGAAATCGTTGGTAAGAAAGGGGCTGTAGGCCGAATCAACGCACTAGCTGTTGCCATTACTGCGAAGATGACTACCCAGCAGCTAGGCTACATGGATTTTTGCTACGCACCGCCATTCGCACGTACCTGGGATGCCCTCAACGTTGCGGGTAACGTGGCGAAATAACCCCCCAGTTATTAGGCTCATAGAAAACCAAAGGGCTCCAGAGATGACTCTGGAGTCCTTTTTTAACGTTTGTAATCTAATTATTATCTGGGTTACTCATTTAACCACTCAGACACGGAATAACTGAGTATTGGGTATTTATCCAAATAAAGGTGGGTTTGCTGCCATCCCTGTTTCTCAATAAATTTACGCCCCCTTGAGGTACTCGCAATACTAAAAATAGTGTCGATATTGAGGTTTTTATCTGACATTAGCTGTTCCAATTGCACCTTCGCGGTATCGACAACCAAGCTAGCACCATGAGGTATACGACTGTAAATCGAAGCGAAATAAGCGACATCTGAGCCGGAGGGTCGGTCAATAGGTTGCAATTCTTCCTCTGTTATCTGTCCGGACACTATTTTTTCATATGAGTCTCGACTAATAATAATTAAACTACCGTACGCTAAGATTGAGTCTGGGTTATTGTCACCATTTTTCAGACACAATAATGAGTAAGGGGAGTTAAACCATTCAGTAATACTCTCTACCGAATAATCGAAATCCATCCCAAATAACTTTTTCTCTAGCTTTAAGAAATCGTCATAATAATCGACTAAGCATGATTTATCCGTAATCATCTATTTCCACCAATGAACACTATGAAGCCTATAGGTTAGACTTGATTAGCTATTTAAATCAATGGCTTGGATTGTTGTTGTGGGCGCCAAATAGGTGTGTATGCGTAGGGAGACTTAATCATGATGAGAATGGTGTTTAGCCGGTTACTGGATAGATCCGCTATGAGCCAGACCAGCAGTTGGCTTCGCAATACTCTCTTAATACTTTCAACCAAAAGGACATCTTATGTCTTAACTTATGTTATTGAAAGTGCACGTCGGTTCAATGTAACTTGTAAAAAATGGCATTTGAAGGAGACACAAAGTGATAAGAGAGATAAGAGTTGGTGACTTCGAGCTATTTTGGCCATGTTTCAGGCAGATAATCAAAGACCAAGAAACGTATGCGTTCGATTCTCAAATGACCTTTAAGCAAGCCTTCGAACTGTGGTGCAAGGAACCACTAAAAACATTTGTTTATGTAGAAGATGGTCAAGTGTTAGGGACCTACTACATTAAAGCAAACGCACAAGGTCCGAGTGACCATATTTGCAACTGCGGCTATATGGTACAAGCTCAGTCACGTGGTAATGGCATCGCCAGAAAGTTGTGCGAACATTCGCTCGAAACTGCCGTTAACCTCGGGTTTAAAGCAATGCAATTTAACTCAGTAGTATCCTCTAATGTGGTAGCGGTTAACCTATGGAAGAAATTGGGCTTTACCATAATAGGTACGATTCCTTCAGCCTATCGACATAAGCAACTTGGGTATGTTGATAGCTTTATAATGCATAAACAACTAGTCAAAGAGGGATAAGAATTAATCTCGAATGGAGCGCTCAGGGTTAATCTGCTGGACGTCAGTTGTAGTCAACTAACACCAATTGCATCTCATATTGTTTCAAGGTTACTCTGTTACTCATTTTGCAGGCTAGCGCTAATGATTCATCCACTTGACCGCAAATAATGACTCCGTTGCAGCTGCGGTCTGGGAACCTCTCTTCTAACAATCCCAGATACATGGCAATTTGACCAAAAACTTTGAAATCTCCAATGCCAGCTTTAAGTTCGATCGCCAAAAGAGACTTGTTTTGTCGATGCTCTAACAAGATGTCTATTCTTTTTCCATTTATGGAAAATTCGACTCCTTCTAGAGCCTCTCCGCCGTAGATTTGATGTTCAGGGAAAAGGGCGTCGATCTGAAGTACCATTGATGACTGCAGGTCACGCTCATAAGATAGATTGAACGTTGGGTTATCTTCTAGTTCCTGTCCTTCATCGCATGTTGAGGAAGTAACTGCTTGTTGAGTAGAGCTTGCAGAAGCGGATGAGTTTAAAGCCCACTCCATTCTATACCTATAATACGTTGCAACAGCATTTCGGATGGTTCCATTCCCTTTGCCTCCGAAATCACTGAACTTTCCATGGAGGGAGTAGTCATCTTTTATTTGTTCTAATAAGGCGGTATCAAGTATTCGATACAAGTCTGTGTTTTGTTGTGTGTGAGTCGAATAATGATTAGAGACTTTGTCTATCGATTGCGCGTATTGATAAGCAGTGTTTGGTTTTTTCCGCTCTTGTTTCACCATCCAGCGTTCGAATTCTCTTCTCATAGTTAGATCTTAATGTAAACGACACACATATAAGTTTAGTTGGCGTTTCTAAATATCGTTAGTCAAGTCTTTTATCAAAAATCACAAAGGTAGAAACAACTACAAGCCCAGTAGATACGCGAGAGTGCAAGATCGAATTTGATTGGAAACGACATCCCCCCGAGAACTTGCTGGGTTTTAAGTCCTTTTTAGAGAGATATCTTCTTATTTGCATTCGGACACAAATGAAATTGAACAGAGTTTGTTCCATTCTTATCTGAGAGGCGCGAAAAAGGTGGACTTTACCAAGTGGTTGATTCATCCTGCCTCTCCATTTTATTCACCCTAAACAATGAGACGAAGTGCCCGCTGATATGAACATCAGCCTCCCGTATCTCATTAAAGAACTAAGGAGTTCAACTTGAACCTATTTGTAAGAGATCTTACCGTTATCGATTCTTCATACATTTGCGAACAACGAGGAATTGTAGGAGACAGTTGGATAGTTGATGTCATCATGTCTGGTGAACTCAACGAGATGAGTATGGTTTTGGACTTTGGTAGGGTGAAGAAGCAAGTCAAACAGCTGATTGATGAGTATGTTGATCATCGTCTCTTGGTACCAATGCAAAGTTCGGCGATTGTTTATAAACCAAGTAAAGCTGGCTATTCGACGCTTGATGTAATGCGTGGCGAGAAAAGTATCCACCTCAATTGTCCTGACCAAGCTTACTGCCTGATTGATGCGGAAACAGTCACCATTGAAAGTATTACTGACCATGTATACCGAATCTTACGTAATAACCTGCCAAGTAATGTGACTGGTATTGAAATCACTTTGAGACACGAAAATATCTCCGGTGCTTTCTATCATTACAGCCACGGTTTGAAAAAGCACGATGGTAACTGTCAGCGTATCGCTCATGGTCACCGTTCTCCAATCGAGATTCTTGTTGATGGGCAGCGTGATAGCGAAAGAGAGGCGGCCTTTGCTAGGCGTTGGCAAGATATCTACCTGGGCTCAAAAGAAGATCAAGTGTCTGTTTCTGAACTTAATCTTGCTCAAGAGGCGAACGCTGTAACAGATCAAAGCCACTACGGTTTCCGCTATACGGCGCCGCAAGGAGAGTTTGAGCTCGCCATTGCCAAAGCTGAAACAGAAATCTTACCTACCGATACTACGGTTGAGCTGCTTGCTGGTTATATCGCCGATGAGGTGAAACCAAGTTTAGCGCAAGGGCAATCTTTACAGATCGTTGCCTATGAAGGTGTGGGTAAAGGGGCGATGGCGTTTCGCTAATCCCTTACACCAGGATTGATATCCTCTAGTGAGTATGGACGTATCACAACAGTTGGACTGACAAATACAGGGAGTATTAAGCAATGAATAAAAAAGTGGACACAGAGGCTTCGGCAAATATTTCAAACCTGTGTGAGTTTGCGCAAGCCTCAGACTATTCATTGCTTGATACGCTGAATCCTGATCCTGATGCCACTGAACATGGTATCGACCACTATCCAAGACAGGTCTTCTCTGGTCATTATGTTCCCGTAAAGCCGACACCTATTACTGATCCTATTTATGTTAGCCACAGCCAAGGATTCTTTGGTGAGTTGGGGTTGGACGACAGTCTGGCACTAACCAAAGAGTTTGCTGATCTGTTTTCAGGGAACGTCACCAATGTCCCTGAGCCTATGCGTCAAATGGGGTGGGCAACAGGTTATGCACTATCAATATTTGGTAATGAGTATGTAGACCAGTGTCCATTCAAAACAGGTAATGGTTATGGTGATGGCCGAGCGATCTCAGTTTTTGAGGGACTATTCAACAATAAACGTTGGGAAATGCAGCTTAAAGGTGGTGGTCCGACTCCATACTGTCGCGGTGCCGATGGCAGGGCAGTGTTAAGATCCAGCGTTCGCGAGTTCCTGGCTCAAGAATATATGCATGCGCTTGGGGTACCTTCATCCCGTTCACTCAGCTTGTTTGCCTCTCAATCAGAGACCGTTGATCGCCCTTGGTATAGTGAAGGTTCTCGTTCAGAGAACCCGGACATCATGGTTGCTAACCCTGTTGCTATTACTACTCGCGTCGCGCCTTCTTTTTTGCGTGTTGGACAGCTGGAACTATTTAGTCGCCGTGCTCGAGCTAACGAACATCCCACGGCAATGGCTGAATTAGAAATGATGGCTTTGCACATCATTGAAAGAGAATACAGCGAGCAGATTGACGAAAATCTTCCTTTAGCCGATAAGCTATTGATTCTTGCCGCCGAGTTTAGGGATAGGTTGACCTCTCTAGTGAGTAATTGGCTACGAGTCGGTTACTGTCAGGGTAACTTTAACAGCGATAATTGTTCAGTTGGTGGCTTCACCTTAGACTATGGCCCGTTTGGTTTCTGTGAGTATTTTGAACCTTTCTTTCAGCCTTGGACGGGCGGTGGTCGACATTTCGCATTCTTTAATCAATCGCTAGCGGCGGAGAAAAACTTTGACAGTTTTTGTTCGGCATTGCAGCCGTTGTTGCAATCGGAGCCAGAAGCCTTAGAGAAGCTAGCACAGATGGTTGAAGAGTTCTCTTCGGTGATACAGGTTAAGGTTAGCCAAATGTGGGCATCTAAACTCGGATTAGAAACTCTAGATAGTGAGTTGTTTAACCAGCTATTGGCTCTGATGATTAAAAGTCATGTTGATTACACTATCTTTTTCCGCGAGCTATCAAACATCCCAAAACAAGTATCAGAACTGTCTCGATGTTTTTATGCGACGCTAAGCGACGAACTGGAACAGGATTGGAATCAATGGCTTAATTCTTGGCGTGAGTCACTAAACAGTCGCCTAAGCCACGATGAGATCTCAAAGCAGATGAAACAGGTCAATCCTAAATACACCTGGAGAGAGTGGTTGATCGTGCCTGCTTATCAGCAAGCGCAGCAGGGTGATTTCTCGCTAATCCATGAATTACAAGCGGTTCTGGCACAACCGTATCAAGAGCAAACTCAGGAGATAGAAGATAAATACTATCAGCTGAGACCGATGGAATTTTTCGCTGCTGGTGGCGTCTCTCATTACAGTTGTTCGTCTTAGTCACCCTTATCATTTGCGTCATTGATTGAATAACACCAGCCAATGGCGCAGAGCTTACTTTCCTCTTCCTCGACAAACGATAGTAACCTCAAATGCTAGTTTTTATTGGATTTTAAAAAACTTACCGATTACAATCGAACGGTGTTTTATTGTCTTTGAGCTCGCAATACTTTGAGAAGTTTAGTCCTATTTATCGTTAGCCAGTTATTCATAACCGCTTGTTCTACAACTAGTAATAGTCAGCATGAAGACAAGGTGCCGAGCAATGAAGACACGGTATCAGCTAGTGTTGAAATACAGCCTAACGTCAACAATGATTTTGAACCTTCATGCAATGCTGAGGCAGAATGTCGAACATATGCCACCTCCAATCTGACAATGAGCAGCGAGTCCAACCAGCAACTCTCTTCAACGGTTGAGGCATTCGAGCAACATGAGCCCGAGAATCATAATTGGTCCGATGGTGGCAACAATTCAGCAGGAGAACTTTTGCTTAACAACGAACCGACAAAGCAAGTGATTAAGTCAATAGAGAGTGTCACAGACACATTTAACATCATCACCTTTGGAATATTTGCCACTGGCCTTCGTTAACTTCTTAGAGGGACAGACACTTTAGTTTGGTGCATTTCTTATCGGGACACACGCCATTAATTCGATAGTGGACCTGTAAGACTCGACAGGTATTGAAGTAATAAAAAAGCTCCTTAACCGGAGCTTTTTCGATTTGTTTCTTATAGGGACAGACACCTTAATTTGGTACATTTCTTATCGGGACACACACCAATAATTGGTTAGGAGATTAGCTATTCTCTTGTGCAAGCTCATTGCGCACCATTTCTGCTCCGGCGGACAACGCATTCAGCTTTGCTGAAGCGACATCGCGAGCCAGAGGTGCCATACCGCAGTTAGTGCAAGGGTATAGTTTGTCAGCGTCAACATATTTGAGTGCTTCTCGCAGCGTATCTGCCACTTCTTCTGGCGTTTCAATAGAGTCGGTGGCGACATCAATCGCACCAACCATCACTTTCTTGCCGCGAATCAGTTCCAGCAGTTCAATTGGCACACGGGAGTTATGACACTCCAATGAAATAATATCGATGTTGGATTGTTGAAGTTTTGGGAACACTTCTTCATATTGTCGCCACTCGGAGCCGAGCGTTTTCTTCCAGTCGGTGTTCGCTTTGATGCCATAGCCATAACAGATGTGTACAGCGGTCTCACACTTCAGGCCTTCAATGGCTCTTTCAAGGCACGCGATGCCCCAATCATTAACATCATCAAAGAAAACATTGAATGCAGGCTCGTCAAACTGGATGATGTCCACTCCAGCAGCTTCTAGCTCTTTTGCTTCCTGATTGAGGATTTTTGCGAATTCCCATGCAAGCTTCTCACGGCTTCCATAATGGTTATCATACAGAGTATCAATCATCGTCATTGGACCGGGCAGAGCCCACTTTATTGGTTTGTCAGTTTGCTGGCGAAGAAACTTAGCATCCTCTATAAATACTGGTTTTTGACGACTTACCGGGCCTACAACAGTTGGTACGCTTGCATCATAACGGTTTCGGATCTTAACGGTCTTACGATTCTCGAAGTCGACGCCGCTTAGGTGCTCGATAAAGGTAGTCACAAAGTGCTGACGGGTTTGTTCACCATCACTAACAATATCAACGCCAGCCTGCTGTTGTTCATGTAGCGACACTCGCAGAGCATCTTGTTTGCCGTCAGTCAGCGCTTCTCCCTCTAGCTTCCAAGGTGACCAAAGTGTTTCAGGCTGCGCCAGCCAAGAAGGTTTTGGTAAGCTACCTGCGGTGGAAGTAGGTAATAATGTCTTCATAATCAATCCTGTTTAAGCTCTCGTTAAAGGTTTAGGCATAACTGGCAGACCACTGTTCAAGAACAGCTTGGTAAGGCTTAATGAAGTGCTCTTCGGCAAACTTCCCTTGTTTTACTGCTAGTCTGCTACGCTCTTCACGGTCATAAACAATTTGAGTTAATGAATGATCCGAATTTTTCAGGTTTGGTCGGTAGTGTTGTCCCGCAACGGCATTGGCGTTATAAATTTCTGGACGGTAGATCTTTTGAAAGGTTTCCATGGTGCTGATTGTACTGATTAGCTCGAGGTTAGAGTAATCGTTAAGCAGATCGCCAAAGAAATAGAATGCTAAAGGTGCAACACTGTTAGGTGGCATAAAGTAGCGAACCTGTAAGCCCATCTTCTGGAAATATTGTTCCGTCAAAGAAGATTCATTAGGCTGGTATTCATAACCTAAAATAGGGTGTTGATTCTCTGTTCTGTGGTAGGTCTTATTATCAGACACGCTCAGGCAGATAACGGGTAACTTTTTAAAGTGTTGTTGATATTCCGCTGAGTTGACAAAATATTTGAACAACTTTCCGTGCAGTTCACCAAAGTTATCTGGGATAGTGAATTGTGGTTTTCCTTTATTATGATCAAGAAGTAATACGCTAAAATCGTAATCACGTACGTATGAAGAAAAGTTATTTCCAACGATACCTTCGATACGTTCATTGGTTTTATGGTCCACAATATTGGTCTTTAGTACTTCAATCGATGGGAATGCCTCAGCACCATTTTCAATATCCATGTCGACAGATATGATCTCTAATTCAACTGAGTAACGGTCGCCTTTAGGGTTGTCCCAGTTTGCTAAGGCATTGAAGTTGTTATCGATCATCTTTAATGCGTTGCGTAAGTTTTCCTGGCGGCTTTCTCCTCGCGCCAGGTTAGCGAAGTTAGTGGTAATGCGCGTGCTGTTCGATGGCTGGTAATTTTCGTCGAGACTAATGCTTTTAATCGTAAATGAAAAATCGTTATTCATGATGATCTTGTTTCCTATTTCCTTAGGTGAAAGCAGGACTTAATCCTTTCTCTTTCTAGGCTTTCTGCTGTTCTTTTTTATTTTCCCAGTCACTAGGAATTACCGTGTTCTTCGACTAATTAGCAGTTGTAATAGTTCGAGCTGTAATTCCTACTAGAACCAAGAGCAGTGAATCTTTTATAACGTTAATCACCTGAAAGATAACAATGGTTTTATTTCACAATCAACATGAGAAATATTCATGTTTCATAATTTCCTGACGAGTTATATTAATGGACTTAAAGGAAAGATATAAATATATCGATAAGGGACTACACCCTAAAAACATAAGAGGAGAATGGAGTGAGTGAGTTGCTGTTGTTGGTTATTTACTGCGCGGTATTAGGTAGTGGCGTTGGCTTTTTAGCTGGCTTATTAGGTATTGGCGGAGGGTTAGTCATTGTACCGATACTGAGTATTATTTTGCTGCACTTTGGGATTCTACCTAGCGAGCAGGTGGTGATTGGCGCTATTGCTACATCGCTTGCATCAATCCTGTTTACTTCTACATCCTCGGCCATCGCTCACCATAAAAATGGCAATGTACCGTGGAATCTTGCTCCCTGGATCATGACCGGTGTTGCACTGGGCGCATTAATCAGTGGTTTTATGGCAGCGCTTCTTCCAGAACAAGTCGTTCGCATAGTGTTTGCTGTAAGCGTAGTGTTGATTGCATTGAAGATGTTTTATAGCAGCAAAAGTAATGAGCCCACTCAACGTAAGATGCCAAATAGAGGTGTGTTAACGACACTCACTACTATTGTTGGAGGCCTGTCTGCCATGATAGGAATTGGTGGCGGTGCGCTGTTAGTGCCTCTGCTAACGTTTTTCTCGATAGACATGAAAAAAGCGATTGGTTGCGCATCAGCTTGTGGAATTGTGATCGCACTGTTTGGCTCAATTGGTTACATCACTTCGGGCAGTGCCCACTTCGTCTTAGCGGATGGCTTTGCTGGCTTTGTTTATTTACCCGCTCTATTCGGTATTGTCAGTACTTCTTGGTTCACCGCTCCAATGGGTGCGAAAGCGACTCAGGTTCTACCTGTCTCGACAATCAAAAAGCTCTTCTCTGTGCTGCTACTGGCTATGGCAGGGAATATGGTTATCAATTGATTCAGTATTGGGTCATTGAAAACACCGTCAAAGCTTAACGGGACAGACACTATAACCAGGGGCGCCTATAGGTTAACTGGCGGGTCTGTCCTTATAAGGGCGGTTATATTTAAGTTAGAAATCCAGAGTTGCCTCTGGATTTCTTGTTAGCAGATTAAGTGCTTCGATTAGCGTTCACCCTGAACTTCAAAATCATCATGAGCTAGTCTGGCGTGGCCGTCGCTCTCAACAACCCAGTGTTCTCGGTGCACAACACCAAAGGCTTTATTCATCGTCCACTTAGAGGTAAGAATATAGCTGTTCTCACCACACTGTTCCCAATTTACATCGCTATAGGTTACGTCTTTAAACCCCTGGTCCATAATGTGTTGCCAAAAAGCCTGAATCGCTTCTCGACCTTCAAATGTACCAAATGGACGGGCGTGCATTGTGCAATTCTCACTATATTGCTCTGCGCATCCTTTTGCATCCTGTGCATTGAATGCCTTTTTCCAGTTCTCAATACCTTGTTGGCAAGCAGCTAATACATCACGTTGTGGCATAACGTTCTCCTCAATTAATTTCGTAGCGTTTCGAGTGCTAGCTTACTTATATCAATTAACAAGAAAAACAGAGATAATAAAAAGCACTGTTTGATTAAAGAGAACAATTGATGAGTCGGCTAAAGCAGATGTCTATTTTCGCCCATATTGTAGAGGAAGGTTCAGTTTCAGCAGCGGCGCTCAAGCTCGATCTCTCCAAATCAGTTGTAAGCCAACACCTTAAAAATCTGGAACAAGATCTGGGTCTGACCTTGATAAAAAGGACGACTAGAAGGCAGACGTTAACGGCGACAGGCGAAGCCTTTTATCACAACTGTAAAGAGATTAACTCTATTGCCAACTTAGCGTGGGAACAGGCTCAGAATGCTCATATTGAGCCCAAAGGACGGATGCGTATCACCGCGCCAAATGCGCTCATGGAGATCCTTGTGACCCCGGTGGTAGCAGATTTAATGAGGCAGTACCCAAAGCTTAAACCTGAGCTAATTAGTGATGATAAGCCGCTAAACCTAATGGAGCATGATGTCGATCTGGCGATTAGGGTAGGGCGTTCGAAAAATAGTAACCTTAAGCAAAAACGGATTGGTGAGTTCAGGGACGTTTTATGCGGTGTTCCAGAGTTGCTGGCCGGAGGATTTTATGATGTGCCATATATCGCGAACCATTGGCAAGGTAAGTTCGTTCGACATGAGTTTGAGTCAAAGAGTGGCGAAACTAAGGTTTATGAGAAACAGGCTGACTGCATCACCAACTCTTTTCACAGCTGTTTGGCTCTGATTCGATCTGGTGCAGGTATTGGAATCATTCCTGATTTTTGCTTCTCGCAGATTGAGCCAGAGGTTGTCTCTCTAATGCCTGATATGACGTTACCTGAGAATCCGGTCTATGCGCTAAATCCGTTTAGTAGCAACACCCCACTGTCTGTACAACTATGCATTAAGGCTCTTGAACAACGATTAAGAAATGATTTTTAACTCGTGGCTAGTCGTGAAGTGAACATACCATCTAAGCGAGGTTTAGGGTGTCTGTCCTTATAAAAAGAGTGAGCTCGTAAACTCATTTCTGCCCCGCCAGTGTTCTGGTTGATTCAATATAGCTAACATCCTCGCGCTAAATAGCATAAGATACACGGCCTTTACCTAGCACTGAGCTACACATCGTAATGACAGATAAAACACCGCAAGCAACATTTGCCGACCTTGGTCTGCTGCCAACCTTAGTTGAGCGACTAGAAGAGCTAGAATATAGCCAACCGACACCTATTCAATCTTATGCTATTCCTCATGTACTTGATGGAAGAGATATTGTCGGTGGCGCTAACACAGGCTCAGGTAAAACCGCTGCGTTTTCGTTGCCAATTCTGCAAAAGATTCTTCAGCAAGATGCTTCAGATAATCGTCGTGGCAATTATGTATCTCACCTGATTTTGGTTCCTACTCGTGAGTTGGCATCACAGGTGGCGTACAACGTTAAATCCTACTCCTATCATCTGAGAGATAAGGTTAAAACGGTTGCAGTGTTTGGTGGAGTATCGGTGAATCCTCAAATGCTCGCACTGCGTGGTGGTAGCGACATTGTTGTGGCTACGCCGGGTCGATTGCTCGATCTGGTTTCAAGTAACGCAATCAAGCTGGACCAAGTAAAAACGCTTGTTCTTGATGAAGCTGACCGTATGTTAAGCCTCGGATTTACTGACGAACTGAACAAGATCCTTGAACTGTTGCCTGAGAAGAAACAGACGCTGCTATTTTCCGCGACTTTCCCTGATAAAGTGACGACGTTAGCTCAGCATTTACTGCGCGAACCGGTTGAGGTTCAACTACAGAGTGCTGAAGCCAGTACTTTGGTACAGCGCGTATTTAGCGTAAATAAAGGTGAAAAAACAGCAGTACTAGCGCACCTAATCAAACAGCATCAATGGCGCCAGACGTTGATTTTTGTTAATGCTAAGAATGCTTGTAACCACCTGGCTCAAAAACTGTCAAAACGTGGTATCACTGCCGAGGTTTTCCATGGTGATAAGGGGCAAGGCGCCCGTACTCGCGTTCTTGAAGGCTTCAAGAGTGGCGAGATTCAAGTTCTGATTGCTACTGATATCGCCGCACGTGGTCTTGATATAGAAAAACTACCGGTGGTTATCAACTTCGATCTTCCACGTAGCCCTGCTGATTATATGCACCGAATCGGGCGAAGTGGTCGTGCAGGCGAAGTGGGCTTGGGACTATCTCTTATTGATTACGATGACTACCACCATTTCAAAGTGATAGAAAAGAAAAACAAGTTCCAACTTGAACGTGAGCAGGTAGCGGGTTTTGAAGTGGAAGACGACCAAAGCGAAGCTTACTTTTTACCGATGAAACCACGTGCGAAGCCAGCAGGAACAGGTAAAAAGAAGAAAAAGCGCAATCAGTAGGATAGGTAATTCAGTCGCTTGTCCAATTGCAGATTGAGCTAGCCAGTTTCCGCATTTGCTGTAATGAGAAATAGAGCCTCACTTGATAAGTTAAGTGAGGCTCTTTCTTTTCTAAGGTGTTGTATTAACGACGGTTTGGACGACCGCGAGGTGAGCGCTTTTTAAAGGCAGATGCGGCTTTAGCTTGTGACTTCAGAATCGAATCAACCGTCAGCGGCATAGGTTCTTTAGGCTCAAGCCCATGAGGGAAAGTCCGAGCTCTTGGCGGTAAATCGTATTCTTCCGCACTAGCTCGTGGCATGCGCTTAAAGCGATAAAGATAAAAGTTCTCTAACTTTTCTCGCGCCCAATCCGTTTTCTTTAAATACTTCACACTACTCGCAATCGAAGGCTTAGTGTTAAAGCAGTTAAAGCGCATTGCTGTATCTAGAATGTCCCAGCCATAAAAGTCCACCAACTCTTGCAACATGGTTTCAAGCTTTAGCCCGTGCAGTGGGTTGTTACGTTGCAGTTCGATTCTTTCTTCGTCAGTCATAATTCTAGGTTTCTCGGTCATCAATGGGCGGAGTTTAGCAGAGTATAGAGTGCAGAGGTATCTCTTAAAAGGACAGACACCATAAGCCAACATGTAAGGTCTGATAAGCTGTTGGAGCCAAGCTCCCTATTAGGTAACTGAGCTATAAGAAGATTTACTATTAATACTGGTTAGATCTTACAACTTTTTGTAGGGCAGGGCTTATAAAAAGATTTGGTAAGATAGATACTCGTTAAGAGCACAATACCTTTGGAAGCGGTTCGCAAATTGACTGTTTAGTTGTCCAACCGAAGAAGATTGAGTCTCTTTCGGCTTAACATCCGTTTGGCATGAATGACATTCTGACTGCAGCCCACAGCGGTAATTCGTTGTCGTTCAAGTTTTGTACAAGCTTCAAGCCATTTGAGCTGGTTGATATTGAGACGTTGTAATATGGGTGGGGTGCTTTCGGCCAAGCAGGCTTTATCCTCACGATATAAACGAGCACTCCAATCGACTAACTCGATATAATCCATAAGACGATATGGGATCCCATCAACTCGCTCATTCGTTGCGACCCCAATAAATGGATGAAGGCAAGGGGCAGGCTCTTGCTGCTTGTTTAATGCTTCTAGTCGAGCCTGAATGGATGTGTAGTCGGAGGTTTCTGGGGTCTTAGCTTCGCCCGCTCTTAATGGGTTTAAGTCTACATAAGTCATGGCAGCCAGAAGTGCGTTTTCATCAAGCAGCGCCTGACTTTTAAAACGGCTTTCCCAAAAGTGGCCTTTGCAATCATCCTCCTTGTTGGCTTGGCAAGCGATGTCAAAGTTGAGCTCTTTCATAAACCAACTCAGGTTCCACAAACGTTGACGCCACGATTCTATAATTGCTGCGCACACTTCCATTTCCGCTTTGCTGGTGAGCTGACCATTAAGCCAACGAGAGACTAAAGCGGGCATCTTATGCTCTTGCTGCCAACGCTCAACAACTTCGTAATCCGATAATTTTTGCGCTTTAGCTCGATTGATATGAACCACCAGATGGTAGTGATTACTCATAATAGCGTAGGCACAAATGTCTATGCAGTATATCTGTGAGAGCGTCGTAATTTTGCGTTCAACCCAAGCTCGTCGGTGCTGATAACTTTTATTGGTAAGTGGATCTTCACCACATAGAAAGCTGCGCCTGACACAACGAGAGACGCAGTGGTAGTAAGGAGTTGCATCAACGGATACTTGTTGCTTTCTTGCTATCGTCATCTCAAATCTCGTTGGTGATCAGGTATTCATCCAAGTTAGGGAAGTGATGACAACACAGCAACCCATGATGCGGTGACTTTTGGTAGAGGTATCAACATCTCATCCTAATTTCATTCTTTGAGGTGTCTGTCCCTTTTAGAGTCTTTTAGAGTCAGAGGTGCCTGTCCCTATTAGAGAGGTTTGGCGCTACCTTCTCAATCTTTTATATGAAGGTTTGTTTAAACCTTTACGTCAACTAATTTGGTGGTTGAACAAACCAGCCTCCACCAACGCCTCATATTGTGTCGATATCTACTTGTCTAGATAAGTATCTCGTTCACTCACGATGACTTATTTTTGAAACCCTTTTGACACCCCTTGTTCATATAACCTCGGCAAAGTTGTTGCTGTTCCAAGGCCGATAAATACGGAAATAACCGGATATCTGCCTTCTTAAAAGCTGGCTGTAAGCACCTTTAGTGACTGTATAGCCATTGATGCTTGGAGGGGTTATGCCCGTTTATTTAGACATAGCAACAAAACTGGATCGAGAGGTTCGAGAGCAATATTCAGTGGGGGAATTTCTGCCATCAGAAAGCTCACTTGCTGAACGCTTTGCAGTTAATCGTCACACCCTAAGACGTGCGATTGACGAGTTAGTGAACACTGGGCTTATCCAGCGTCATCAAGGCAAGGGTAATCGAGTGATGAATCAGCCAGACGAGTATCTTGTGAATGCAGACGCAAAGTTCACCAAGAATCTGATTGAACAAGGCGCAAGACCGCGATGTGAGGTGATCCAGAGCCGAATCATCGTAGCGCCATCCCAGATCGCCGTGGAGCTGAATATCGCTCAAGGCGCCAAAATCATTCATCTGCGTACCTTGCGGAAGACCGAAATTTCACCGCGGACGGTTATCGACCATTACCTCGTGGATCCTGGCTGGTGGAGCATCATCAAGAACTATAGCCATGGCTCTTTACATGAGTTTATGAAGCGCGGACTCGGCATTGAACTGGAACGTAAACGAACCCGTGTTGGGGCGAAAGAGCCAACCAATGAGGAGTGTTCGCTGCTCGATATCGATAAGCACACCCCGATCCTCACGATTAAAACCCACAACATTATCAAAGGAACGGACAGGGTGGCGGAATTTTCCTACTCCCATAGTCGTTCAGACACCACTGAAATCGTCATGGAGCATTAAATGACAGACGTGACCCAAAGATCTTATTGGATCTCTACTTTGGCCCAGAGCGAATACGCGCAGATCGTCGAGCACTGGAAAGCGACTGAGCTAGAGCCGAGTTATCAAGTTATTCGTCAGCCAGAAATTGGCTTAGCACAGGTTCGTGCCCGAATGGGCAGTACAGGCAACCCCTTCAACATGGGGGACGTCACTATTACTCGTGCTGCCATCAAACTAGACACAGGTGAGATGGGCTACAGCTACCTGTGTGGTCGTAACAAGCCACACGCAGAACTGGCCGCTGTCATCGATGGCGTGTTGCAAAGTGGCGTTCATCAAGAAGCCCTAATGCAGCAAATCATTGAGCCTTTAGCGGCATTGAAGTTTGAACGTGACCAACAAAGAGCCAAAGAGGTGGCGACCAGTAAAGTGGACTTCTTCACCCTTGTTCGTGGCGAAGACTGAATGACACCGTCAGGTGCAGTTCAAACTGAGTAGATTTCGAAGGACAAATGCTGGCACAGCGCTAGCTCTATGGAATATCAAGATGAATACAATTACCACCGCGTTTCCTGATGCGGTACATGATAGTCAATACTGTTTTAGACGGCTGCTCACCGCACTGTCAGAACCGGGGAAGTTGACGACTCTCGACTGCTGTTTAGGTTTTAGTCCAATGCACAGTGCAGCAACACAAACCTTGCTGACATTAGCCGACAACACGACCCAGCTATGGCTATCAAGCAGCTATGCTTCGCAAAAAAATCTAATCGATAACTTACGTTTTCATTGCGGAGTCTCGATTGAGCCTTCGCAACAAAAAGCCAGCTTCGCGGTAATCGCAGAGCAAGACCTAGCCGAGTTTTCATGGGGGGATGCCACCTTCTCCCCGGGTAATGAAGAATACCCGGACTCGTCAACCACTGTGATTGTCGAACTGAATGCTCTTTCTATTGCATCTGAGTCAACGGCAAGCCAAGTACTGCGCCTGACAGGCCCGGGAATTAAAACGCATGTCGAGATCGACAGTGGCTCCATGCCAACGTCTCTGATGACGTTTCTAGAGCAGCGCCAAGAGCGCTACACCTTCCCGCGCGGTATTGATTTACTGCTTGTCAGCGGCGAAACGTTATTGGCTATCCCACGCACAACCAAGATAGAGGTGACCGCATGTACGTCGCAGTGAAAGGCGGTGAAAAGGCCATCAATAACGCCCACCAGTTACAAGCAAAGAAACGTCGCGGTGATAGCACCGTCACTGAGCTAAGCGTTGAGCAAATTTGCCAGCAGCTCGCTGGCTCAGTTGACCGAGTGATGACGGAAGGTGGTATCTACGATCCTGAGCTTGCAGGACTTGCGATAAAGCAAGCCAATGGTGATTTGGTCGAGGCTATTTTCTTGTTACGCGCTTATCGAACCACTCTGCCTCGCTTGTCGGTGACGCAGCCTGTCGAGACCAGCAAGATGCGTATCGAGCGCCGAATCTCTGCCATCTATAAAGATCTGCCGGGCGGCCAAGTGTTAGGTCCAACTTATGATTACACACACCGATTGTTGGACTTTGCTCTGCTAGCGGAAGGTGAAACGCCGCAAGTTGATTCATCTGAATCAGAACCAATGCAAGCATGCCCGCAGGTAATGGAAATGCTTGAGAAGCTAGAGCTAATGACAATCGAAGCAGACGGCGACAAAGCGCCACAAGATATTACGATGAATCCGGTGACTTATCCCTGTGACCGCAGTGCGCGCTTACAAAATCTGGTGCGTGGTGATGAAGGCTTCTTATTGGCCTTGGGCTACTCAACTCAACGTGGCTACGGTCGTAATCACCCCTTTGCTGGTGAGATTCGCATTGGTCAATGTGCTGTATCACTTGTGCCTGAAGAGTTGGGCTTTGCGATTGATATCGGCGAGATCGAGTTGACGGAATGTCAGATGGTGAACGAGTTCGAAGGCAGTAAAACCGAGAAGCCGAAGTTCACTCGTGGCTATGGCCTCACCTTTGGCTCAACTGAGCGCAAAGCAATGTCGATGGCATTAGTAGACCGCGCTCTGCAGGCTCCCGAGTATGGCGAGATGGTTGATGGCCCAGCTCAAGATGAAGAGTTTGTGCTCTCACACTCAGATAACGTCGAGGCTGCCGGCTTTGTTTCTCACCTTAAACTTCCACACTACGTAGACTTCCAGTCTGAATTGGAACTGCTGCGTAAGATGCATCAGGAGCACGACACTAGCAAGGAGAACGAGTCATGAGCATGGTTTCAACTGCCGAACAAGGCATGACGGGCTACAACTATGGTTACCTTGATGAACAAACTAAGCGCATGATTCGCCGTGCATTACTAAAAGCTGTCGCGATTCCGGGTTATCAGGTGCCATTTGGTGGTCGTGAGATGCCTATGCCGTATGGTTGGGGGACAGGTGGTGTACAGATCACTGCGGCAATAATCGGTACTAGCGACACGTTAAAGGTGATAGACCAAGGCGCAGACGACACCACCAACGCGGTCTCGATCCGCGAGTTCTTCAAATCAGTTGCCGATGCCCGCACGACAGAAAAGACCTTAGAGGCGAGCATTATTCAAACTCGTCACCGTATCCCCGAGACACCACTAGAGAATGGGCAGATCTTGGTCTATCAAGTGCCAATCCCTGAGCCACTTCGCTTTATCGAGCCACGTGAAACCGAGACACGTAAGATGCACGCGTTGGAAGAGTACGGGATCATGCACGTCAAACTGTATGAAGATATCGCTCGATTTGGCCATATCGCAACCTCATATGCGTACCCGGTGTGCGTGGATGATCGCTACATTATGGACCCATCGCCAATCCCAAAATTCGATAACCCAAAGATGGATGAGATGGAAGCGCTGCAACTGTTTGGTGCGGGGCGTGAAAAACGTATCTATGCCATCCCACCTTACACCAAGGTTCGTAGTTTAGATTTTGATGACCACCCATTTGAGGTTCAGCGCTGGGACGATTGCTGTGCGATCTGTGGCTCTACCCATACCTTCCTTGATGAAGTTGTTATGGATGATGACGGCAACCATATGTTTGTCTGCTCCGATACCGATTTCTGCCAACAGCAGGCCGCAAAAAATGAAGTTGTACAGGAGAATTTTTCATGAACAACCTATCAATGAACATCGACATGGAAACACCACTGCTGTCGGTTCGTGAACTCACCATGCTCTACGCTCCGGGCAAAGGCTTCACCAACGTAAGCTTTGACTTATTCCCTGGGGAAGTACTTGGCATCGTAGGTGAGTCTGGTTCAGGCAAAAGTACTTTACTTAAATCCTTATCGGGTCGAAAAAATCCAGACAGTGGTGAGGTGCTTTATGTACGTGGTAGCGGTGACCAGCAGCTCAGTCAATTAGCTGACCTTTATAAGATGGAAGAAAGCGAACGTCGCCAGCTGCTACGCACGGAATGGGGCGTAGTGCACCAACACCCAATGGATGGCCTACGTGCTCGAGTCTCCGCTGGCGGTAACATCGGCGAACGCCTGATGGCGGTCGGTGAGCGTAACTACGGTGAGATCCGAGCGGAGGCTTCTAAATGGCTCAGTGATGTTGAGATTCCAACCGATCGCATCGATGACATGCCAACGACTTTCTCTGGTGGCATGCAGCAGCGTTTGCAAATTGCCCGTAACCTGGTGACTTCGCCAAAGCTTATCTTCATGGATGAGCCAACGGGCGGACTGGATGTATCCGTTCAGGCCAAGTTGCTTGATTTGCTACGCCGCCTCGTGACTGAACTCAATCTGGCGGTGGTGATCGTGACCCACGATTTAGCCGTTGCGCGTCTACTGGCACACCGCCTGATGGTGATGCGCCGCAGTGAAGTGGTTGAGATGGGTTTGACCGACCAAGTGCTCGATGATCCACAACACCCATACACACAGTTACTGGTCTCTTCGGTATTGCAGAACTAGGAATAAGCAGATGACAAATCAGACCAAAATCAAGGTGTCGAACGTAAGCAAGACATTCGTTCTGCATAACCAAAATAGTGTGGCACTTGAAGTGCTAAACGGCGCTGAGTTTTCCGTCGCGAGTCATGAGTGTGTCGTACTCAATGGCTGCTCAGGCTCAGGTAAATCAACGCTACTGCGTGCTCTGTACGCTAACTACCTTGTCGATAGTGGTGATATCGAGGTTTCGCACCAGGGCCGTTGGGTCAATATCGCCACCGCTCAGCCACGCGAAATCATTAATGTACGCAAACACACCATTGGCTGGGTAAGCCAGTTCCTCCGTGTTATTCCACGCATTAGCGCATTGGAAGTGGTGATGCAGCCGATGTTAGAGATGGGTGGCTGTCCAAAAGAGGCAGAGCAGAAAGCAAAGCGGTTACTGACTCGTCTCAATGTGCCAGAGCATTTGTGGCACCTTGCCCCAGCAACGTTCTCTGGTGGTGAGCAGCAGCGAGTCAACATTGCTCGTGGCTTTATCGTGCATTACCCAATCTTGTTACTCGATGAGCCAACTGCTTCTCTGGATGCCACCAACAGTGCGGTTGTCGTGAGCTTGATTAACGAAGCCAAACAACGTGGTGCCGCTATCGTGGGGATTTTCCACGACCAAGAGACAAGAGACCAAGTCGCCGATCGTCTGTATGACGTGAAGAAAACTCAATCCATGGCAGCCTGCGCATAAGGGAGATAGCAGCATGATCATTACCAATGTCAATCTGGTTCTGGAAAACGAAGTCGTCAAAGGCTCAGTTGAAATCAAAGATGGCATCATTGCCAGTATGTCTGATACCCAAAGCCAGCTTCCTCAAGCGTTTGATGGAGAAAATGGCCACTTAATGCCAGGGTTTATTGAACTCCATACTGACAACCTTGAGCAGTATTTCACCCCGCGCCCTAAAGTTGACTGGCCTCCATTTTCAGCCATGAGTGCCCATGACACTCAACTGATCGGCTCCGGCATTACCACGGTACTTGATGCCGTTTGTCTGGGGGATTATCGAGATGAGAAACGCCAGGCGAATCTTGAACAATTCATCAATACAGTGGTTGAAAGCCAAAAGCGTAATTTAACCCGTGCCGAGCATCGTCTGCATCTGCGCTGCGAAGTGCCACATGAAAGCACAGTGCCGGCATTTGAGAAGTTTGTGGATCTGCCAGAGGTGCAGCTCGTCTCCCTGATGGATCACGCTCCCGGACAACGTCAATTCGTCAACCTTGAGGCGTACCGAACCTACTATCAGGCCAAGTACAACTTAGCAGACCATGAAATGGAAGCGTATGAAGCCCGCCAAATGTCATTGTCAGAGCGTTGGTCGACCCAAAACCGCAACGAGATCTGCCGCCAGTGCCGTGAGCTGGGCATTCCAACCGCTAGCCATGACGATGCTACTGAAGAGCATGTGACCGAATCTAAACAACTCGGCATGGTGATTGCCGAATTCCCGACCACGATTGAAGCGGCGAAGCGCTCCCATGAGTTAGGTCTGAAGGTGTTGATGGGGGCGCCAAACGTGGTACGTGGTGGCTCACACTCCGGTAATGTGGCGGTGTATGAATTAGCGTCACTAGGGGTGTTGGATATTCTTTCGTCAGATTACTACCCAATGAGTCTTCTGGAAGGTGTTTACATGCTGGCTGAGGATGAGCGTAATAGTCTAACGTTGCCACAAGCGGTACAACTGGTGACCAAGAACCCGGCACAAGCCCTCAATTTAGATGACCGGGGAATGATCGCTGAAGGCAAGCGTGCCGATATGGTGTTAGCGCATAAAGTTGATGGTCACCCATTGGTGAAGCGTGTTTGGCGTCAAGGCAAGAAGGTTTTCTAATCGTGGAAAAAACACTCATCAAAGGAGCATCTTCGGATGCTTCTTTTATTCGAAGCAGCCAGACTCTTACCGGTAAGCTTTTCTATATCGTTGGCCCTTCAGGTGTTGGTAAAGATAGCCTGATAGAGACAGTGCGCCATCAGTATGTTGATCAGTTTATGGCCGCTCATCGCTACATTACCCGTTGTGCTAAGGCTGGTGGAGAGAATCATGTCGCGCTCAGTGAGGCCGAATTTGCTTCACGAAGAGACAGTCAATTATTCGCAATGCACTGGGTTGCCCATGGCAATCACTATGGCGTTGGCAGTGAGGTGCTTTCTTGGTTAGAGCAGGGCCACAACGTAATACTCAATGGCTCTCGTGCTCAGTTGGAACAAGCAAAAGCGGTTTTTGGTCAGGCGTTGGTCACGGTTGTTGTCACGGTTGCGCCAAACGTTCTGAGGCAGCGTCTGGTACAGCGAGGACGTGAAACGGATGAAGAGATTGAACGCCGTTTGTTGCGAAGCGAACAGTTTTGTTTAGGTGATGTAGAAGGCGTTTTTGAGCTCGATAATAGCCATAGCCTGGAACAGGCCGCAGAGCAGTTTTGGCAGATACATCGAACCGCAGTTCTGGGAGCTGACCATTGCGTGACTCAATCTGACGGTATTGTTGGCAAGGAGTATACGGCTTGAAACTGACTTTATTAGGCACTGCTGGTTCAGAGATGGTCCCTGTCTATGGGTGTGAATGCTCGGTTTGTACTCAAGCTCAAAACGATCCTTCATTGAGAAGAGAAAAAGCGTCAGCCTTATTAGAGCACAATGGCCATAAGTTGTTACTCGATGCCAACGCTCCGGATCTGCTCAAACGGTTTCCATCCGGTAGCATAGACACCATCTTGTTAACGCATTACCACATGGATCATGTCATCAGCCTGTTTGACCTTCGAACAGGAAAAGGGCCTACCATCCCGGTGTTCTCGCCTGATGACCCGCGTGGTTGCGATGATCTATACAAGCACCCTGGCTGTTTAGATTTCTCTTCTCGAGCGAAGCCCTTTGAACCCTTTCACTGGCAAGATATCACCATTACACCGCTGCCGCTGATTCATTCCAAACTATGTTTGGGTTATGGCTTTGAGTATCAGGGTAAGTGCTTTGCTTACCTGACGGATACCAACGGCCTGCCACCGGAAACAGAGGCGTGGCTAGCTCAACGCAATGTGGAGTGGATGATCATCGATTGTAGCTTTCCGCCAATTGAGTGTGAGCAGCTGCGATTGTCTAAAAACCACAACGATATCAGCCAGATTCTCGATATTTCAGAGCGCTGTCAGCCTGCCAATATGGGGCTAACCCACCTTAGTCATACCTTACTTGAATGGGCACACGCCCATCCAGAGTTCTTCAATCAAAGTCTGCACCTGCTTAGAGACAACCAGGAGATAAAAATATGACCCCAACTGTACCAAGCCAACCCGAATCAGCGCAGCTTTCTCATCAACCGCAAATCGCTCGCTGTGCCAGTATCCACAATACAACGCTTGGGCGTTGGACTGAAATCGCCGAGCGCTGCAAGCTAAATAACGTTTCAGTGGGCGATTACAGCTATATCCAAAATGACTGTGATCTCATGTTCACCGATGTCGGAAAATTTACCTCAATTGCTTCGTCAGTTCGTGTTAATCCAAGTAATCATCCTTGGTGGAGAGCCACCTTACACCACTTCACTTATCGACCGGGAAAATATGGGTTAGGGGAGAGCCCTCAGTCACTTGATGACGAGGTATTTGAATGGCGTGCAGAAGACAAAGTTTCTATTGGTCACGATGTTTGGATTGGCCATGGTGCGATCATCTTGCCGGGAGTGACGATTGGCAACGGTTCTATTGTCGGCGCTGGTAGCGTAGTGACTAAGGATGTTGAACCTTACACCATTGTGGTTGGTAACCCGGCGAGACTTTTACGTCCTCGTTTTGAGGATCCAACAATAGCGCAACGTTTAGAGGCGCTCGCCTGGTGGGAGTGGCCAGATTCACAAATTGCACACGCATTGCCACTGTTTCAAAAAAGCGCCGAAGAGTTCCTCCGCGTGTTTGACCAATAGAGCTTCTTGCCACAATAAGCGTCAAACGGGTTTCGGCTCCCGACCAAGCCCCATTCACTTCTACGGCGCTCTGTTTTCTATTGGTTGAGCGCTTTTCATGACCAACTTATTACCGTTCGGTGTTAGATAGCATCTAATTATTTGTGTCATAGCCAGTCAGATTTCATGTACCAACAAGCCGCCGTTGGTCAGTAAGTTTATGTAATTTCGGCAAAAGGCGTATTCGGCTTCAATATCTGTCTAGCACATTAATTAACCTAAGTGTCACTAAATTGAACAATTTCTTTCAACAAGTTGAATTGTAATTGCTTCAGTATTTTAAAGATTATGGAGAAACATTATGGCAATGGCTGCGCCGGTGTTTGAGGTCGTAAATGACCCATTTGAAGCACCGTTACTTGAACTCGGGCGTAAAGTGCTCGAGGTACAGAACCTTACCAAAGCGTACCAGCAAGAGAAACTGGTACTTGATGGGATCAGTTTCGAGCTGAGAGCCGGCGAATTCGTTGCTGTAGTCGGTCGTTCTGGAGCGGGTAAATCTACGTTGTTGCATACTTTGAACGGCACAATACCAGCAACCAGTGGGCATATTCTCAATGTCCATACTGACTTAACTACGGATGACGTACTAAGTATGAACCGCAGAGAGCTCCGTAACTGGCGTACTCACTGTGGCATGATTTTTCAGGACTTCTGCTTAGTGCCTCGCCTGGATGTTATCTCTAATGTGTTGCTTGGTCGCCTCAGTTTTACCTCAACGTTCAAATCTCTGCTCAAAGTCTTTAGTGATGCAGACCGAGCGGAAGCCATCGAACTACTTAAATGGCTCAATATGTTGCCCTATGCACTTCAGCGCGCTGAAAACCTATCTGGTGGTCAGCAGCAGCGTGTGGCGATTTGCCGCGCAATGATGCAGAAACCCAAGATTCTACTAGCGGATGAGCCAGTCGCATCACTCGATCCTAAAAACACGGTTCGCATTATGGAAGCGCTACAAAAAGTTGCATCCGATGGGGTTGGGGTGATGGTGAACCTGCATTCAATTGAACTGGTTCAACAGTACTGCACACGAGTTATCGGTCTGGCGAAAGGTCGCGTGATTTACGATGGCCACCCATCTGGATTGGATGAACAGATTTTGAACCAGTTGTACGGCGACGAAATCGATCAGGTGAGCTAAACGTAGCTCAAACGTTTTATTACTTCACTTACTACACACAACGAGCACACATGCTCAAAATCTTTTGATTTAAGGATAGAAAATGAAAAAGGTATTTGCCCTAGGTATGATCGCAGCTTCAATGGCTACTTTTAATGCTCAAGCAGCACCAAAGGAAATCAACCTCGGTATTCTTGGTGGCCAAAATGCAGCTCAGCAAATTGGTGATAATCAGTGTGTCGCAGAGTTTCTCAAACAAGAGTTGGGTGTTAAGACCAATATCCGCAACTCAACGGATTACAACGCGGTAATCCAAGGTTTGCTAGGTAATAAGATTGACCTCGTCATCAACATGTCTCCTAAGTCTTACGCTGAAATCTACCTAAACGACCCAAAAGCGGTCGAACTCGTGGGTATCACGGTCGACAACACGGATGATTCGCGTGGCTACCACTCGGTGATCTTGGTTAAGTCTGACAGTGAGTTCAAATCAATTGAAGATCTAAAAGGGACAGACTTCTCATTTGCAGATCCAAACTCGACGTCTGGTTTCCTCATTCCAAACAATCAGCTTGAGCAAAAGCTTGGCGGCAATATGGATAACGCATACAACGGCTACTTTAAGTCAGTTGGTTTTTCAGGCGGTCACGAGCAGGATATCGTTGGTGTAATCAATGGTCAGTTTGATGCAGCGGTCACTTGGTCTTCAATGCTGGGCGACGAGAACGAAGGCTACAGTGCTGGTGCAATCCGTCGTTACCTTGACCACGATAAAGACCTAATGAGCAAAATCCGTATCATCTGGAAATCGCCGCTGATTGCGAATGGCCCAACGCTGGTAAGTAACAATCTGGAGCCAAAATTCAAAGCCGACCTAACGGCCGCAATCAAGAAGCTGTCTGCTGAACATAACGAGTGTTTCAGTAAGGCTGCGGGTGGCACGCTCCACCTGGCTGATACCAGCGTTGCAGAATACCAATCAATCATCGACCTGGTTAAAGCGACGAAATTCGCGAAGCGTTAATCCTTACTCTATGCCGTTCGCGGCTCGGCTTACTTCCCACTGCAAAGATGAATGCGGTTGGGGAGTAAGTTCTTCATTAGTTTTGTATCTTTGGATTTGTTATGCAGTTCGAACAATATTATCAGCAGGTTCGCCGTAAGCAAAAAACCGACGCACTAATGTGGTCGGGTATGTTTATGCTGCTTTATTTGCTTTCTGGACACTTTGCTGAGTTTAGCCTCCGTCAGATTATTAATAACGCCCCGTCGCTTTTTGATTATATCTACGACACCATTCCAGACCTTTCTTGGCAGCATTTATTTGCTGGCCGTGATGAGTCAGGTCACGCGGTACCGGGGTCACTGATCTACTGGGGGTATCGCCTGCATATTCAGTTGCCACTCCTGTGGGAAACTCTCAACGTCGCGATGGCTGCGACATTGGTTTCTTCTGTAGTCGCTATCGTTCTTGCGTTCTTGTGTGCCAGTAATGGCTACGCGCCAGCGCCAGTTCGTGTTGGGGTTCGTTCATTTGTGGCCTTTTTGCGCACTATGCCTGAGCTGGCATGGGCAGTGATGTTTGTGATGGCTTTTGGCGTAGGTACATTTCCGGGCTTTGTCGCGCTGACGCTGCACAGTATTGGCAGCCTGACCAAGCTGTTTTATGAGTCAATTGAGGCCATCTCTGACAAGCCAGTTCGCGGTCTGACATCGTGTGGTTCAAGCCCTATCCAGAGAGTCCGTTTTGCTTTTTGGCCTCAGGTCAAACCAACGGTGCTGTCGTTTGTTTTCTTACGTTTTGAGGTTAACTTCCGTTCGTCCACCATCTTAGGCCTGGTTGGAGCTGGCGGTATCGGTCAGGAGTTAATGACCAATATTAGTCTGGGTCGCAATGACCAGGTCAGTATTACCCTGATGCTGATTATCATTGTGGTTGGCATCATCGATTCACTATCTGGTGTATTGCGAAAAAAAGTAATTAGTGGTGGCGCATAATGGAACAGCAAGCTCTTACCGAAATCAAACAACAAAACACTGAGATCTTTTCCCAGCAAACTCGCTATCTACGTGGAGTGGCGCTTACTGTTGCCCTTATCCTCGGTTACTACCTGGTGTTTTTTTCTGTTTATGGAGTCTCTGAGCAACAGTTTGCGATGGGCTGCGAAAAGATAGGAACGTACTTCCTAAGTATGTTTGTGTGGCGAGACTTCTGGAATTGGCCGTTCGCATACTACTTTAAGCAAATTGGAATCACGCTAGCGATTGTATTTGGTGGTACTTTGACCGCATCGGTTGTCGCGCTGCCTATGTCCTTTCTGGCGGCTCGCAATGTGATGACAGGCCCATTTCGGATTGCGGCGACCTTTATGCGCCGTATCTTCGATGTGTGCCGAGGTATTGATATGGCTATCTGGGGCATGATCTTTGTGCGTGCGGTTGGTCTCGGTCCTTTGGCGGGTGTCATGGCCATTTTTGTTCAAGACCTGGGTTTGTTTGGCAAACTTTATGCTGAAAGTCATGAAGCCGCTGACAAAAAGCCCTCACAAGGCATGGCATCCGTAGGAGCCAATAACTTACAAAAACATCGTTTTGCAATCTTAACTCAGTCATTCCCCAGTTTTCTGGCGCTGACGCTTTATCAATTGGAGTCGAATACTCGTTCTGCGGCGGTATTAGGCTTTGTTGGTGCTGGTGGTATCGGCCTGGTGTATGCGGAGAACATGCGCCTTTGGAATTGGGATGTTGTCACGTTCATCACATTAGTACTGGTGGTGGTGATCATGGCTCTAGATAAGGTATCTAGCATCCTACGCCAGAAATACATTATTGGTGAAAACATTCCGCTCTATAACCCAAAGGCTTAACCATGGAAATATCAATTCTGTCGCAGATTAACTGTGAGCAAGTGACCTCTGAACAACGCGCCGCACTGGATGTGCTACAACAGCTTCGGCCAGACTTTTCAATTCAGGAGCTTGCGAACCAAGTTGCCCGCCAGCAGGCAAATGGCTATCAACTGGCTTATCTGACGAATGAGGGTGTTTGCGCCGCAGTGTGTGGGTTTAATTTCGGAGAAAAACTCTCGTGGGGCAAGCATGTTTATATCGATGACTTTGTTACAAATAGCCAGAGTCGTTCTGCCGGAGTAGGTAAGTTCTTCCTTGATTGGGTTAAGGAATATGCCGCGCAACAGGGGTGTCAGCAAATACACCTAGGCTCTGGGGTGCAACGCTTTGGCGCGCATAAGTTTTACCTACGGGAAGGCTTCCATATATCAAGCCATCATTTTATGTGTCGAGTGCTCTAGGTTAGGGTATGGCCGAGAACAGCTGACTACGGTTTATTTAGGTCGTTGAATTAACGGATAGATTCCAACGACTGATCTTAAAAGTGTTCTAGGTTGGAACACTTTTTGTCGTTTTTCGGAGGAGTAGAATGTTCAAAGTCAGAACATTTTAGCTTTCTATCCGAGTTGTTCTAACTTGTTTCTGCCCCATTCGTTGTTAGCACTAACGCCATTGTCAAATTGTGTGACACTTAGTCGGGTTACTTTTTCTAATGCAAGCAGTCGACCTGAAAATTAGAGGGAGATAAATAACTGCCTCTTAGCCAATATCAAAAAGAGCCATATCGAAAGTATTAAGCAAGAGCAGCCTGTTTATTTCTTTTCTTCTTAGCTTGAGATTTTGCTTGCTCGATAAAATTATCTTTCATCGTAATTTGCCTAACGATCTCATCAACCGCATCTTGGGAATAAATATGTGTGTTAGATATCTTTTGATAGTGGTGGTGCTTGTTACAGGTTGCTTTCCAGTTAAGCTTTGAGACTGCCGCTTGGAAGCAATGACTATTTATTGTTGGCTTTCCCTTTTTATCTCGAGCTACTAAGCACTTTTCTAGTTTTGCCATATCGTAGTTAGCATGAAGGGTCTTATTAATAGCATCAATAGCAGTCTTTTGAGTGAAAGTATGAGTTTTCTCTGGATCTACTTGCTTCTCAACTACAAGAGCCTTTTTCAACTGCTCCAAGTCCTGAGCTTTACCGTTAGCCGCAGCAAGTATTATCTGGCTGTCTTTCTCATCACGAGCATACACAAGTGATACGTTAATCGGTATAGCGAACTCGATATCATCTTCTTTCTCGATTTCATCTTGCACCGTTTTAGCTAGTTCGAGCATATCTTCCGCTGCCTTACCATACAATGATCGCAACACTGGCTCTGGTGGCATCTTAAAATCACCAACTAGTGATATCATTCCAGCATGCTGAGAGCGCATAAATGGTACCTCTGCAAACTCCTGAAACTTAGATGAATAATTCAGCACACCAGATTGGAATATGCGAGAAGCCAACCCTTGAAGCTCTGGCATAAGTAGATGAACAGCACCATCACGCCAATCAGCTATACGAGAGATATTCTTTCTCACATTGTCATTTTCTTTGAACAATTTATCCAAGCATTGCCTCAAAGATATTGTTTTCTTTACGCCTTGCTTATTCGCTTTCTCGAATACCGCTTCTTCACCATCTCGCTCAATGATTATTGCTTTCAGAAGCTGCTCCCAAGCAGTTGAGTACATCATTACAAATCCATCTAACTTGTTTTCAAGTGACGGTCTGTTGTAAAGCTCTAATGCAAGCATCATGTTATCTTTGGACTTTTTGAGTAGGGCTTTAGCTAAGTTAGATTTACATTTATGACCTAGCTCTTGATAGTGCTTACTCTGAGATAAACGCTTTTTGAACTCGATAAAACTTACATCTAGTACATTGATTGCTTCGTATGTATTAACTCCGATCTCTGCTAAGAATTGAGTTATCTGCCCCTTCCCGTAGTAAGATTTGAATGTACTTGGCTTCCAGCCTACATGCGCGATAAGATCTTCTTTGGTGAAAGTTGAACTCTCTGTTTGATGCTTCTGCAAGAATTGGTACAGCAATAACTGCATTTCGACTTTAGCCATCTGATTTCCAATAACTTATTCATCTTGTTGTGCTGCATTTTATTGTATAACACCGGGATAATCAGAGAGTGGCATCAAATAATTGAATACCCTTAAACAATTTGAATTGACCAGTGTTCTGTGCAAAATTTATTGTGGTTAAGTTTGGAGAGCATTCTAAAAAGGCCGCTTGAGCTATACCTCTCCTCATCCGATCCTGCCAATTTAGCAAAAGCGCTAGTCGAAAAATGTCTGAGCACTGCTGGCTCTGGCACAGTTTTGCCCCAAAATCGTTCAGAGCTAATACTCTACATTTTTAGGGGGCGTGCGTTTGCCCTACTAAAACTTATTCGATTAATTTGATAGCTGTTCACTCCCGTCATTAGGCGACATCTTGCAGTCTAATTTCCCTTCATGTGTGATAAATTATTGATTATTAGTTAAGTTAATATGAAAATGACTGCATTTCGAAGGATGGAAAACGACAATTTGTCGTCTAATAAGCGTTAGAAATTTGAGGTAACAATGAGTTTATGGCAGAAGTAAATAAACATACTAAGGAAGAAAACAATCGCATGAGCGAAGCATTTAAGAAGTTTCGAGAAAGTAATTGGTTTGTAATTATTACAACAGTTTTCCCTGTCGCAACAGTCGTAGCGAGCGTATTATTGTATTTCAATGCTGATGCCCTACGGGATCAAGCCGCACAGTTCAATATTGATATTTCTAACTTACAGAATAGAGTTCATGAAAAAGATGCTCAAATAATACTCCTCAATGAGCAGATTAAGCAGAAAACGACTCAATCTGAAATTCTAAAATCTCAAGTTGAGCTTCTTCAAAAAGTTAACAAGCATCATGAAGATCTGTCTCTTATAGAGAGAAATACTGTTGAATTGAGCTTGAGAGAACAAGAAAAGCAAGTGGCAGAATTAACTGGTCGCCTTAATGCTTTTAAAGTGTTAAATGACAAGTTTGGGAAGGCTGAAGAAATTGCATCAACCTTATCAAGGCTTGATTCAGATTTAAACAAAGCTAATACAGATAATGAAAAGCTAAGAGAAAAGCTCGCAATTTATGAAGCTGAGTCTCCAGTTTTGTCTACTGAAACTATTGAAGAGGGGCAATCTAAGTCTTTCTTGAATAACACTATCACTGTTGGTGTAATTGATGCTTATAGTTCTTGGGGGTACGTTAACATTTCGAACTTCGATAACTTGTTGCTCGAGCGCGAAGAAGTTAGACCGGGTAAAAATATACCGATAGTGCTAGAAGAAGTAACGTATGTTCTTACTGTCGATTCTATTTCAGGAGATTCAATTCGTTTTAGCTTGCTAAGTCGAATTGAATAAATTTCTAACAAACTGTTTAAGAGTGATTCGCAACGCGTGGCATTTTTGGTATGCGTTGCGTTTAATGTTTAAGGTGGTATGCGGCGGCTTCTGTATTGCGTTGCTCACACCTTAACAGGGCGTTATGTTTTCGGAGGGAATATGAGTAGTTATAAGAAGCTATTCGAGTGTGTGAGACCTGACTTTATTTGTAATCTCACAGCGACTCGGACCGAAGAACAAGGAGTTCTGAAGCTTACTCTTCGAAGTGAACACGAAAATGTTGAACTCTATGGGTTTGAAGATTTGGCTGATTCAGTTAGTGATTTATTATCGTCTGAGCGTATAACAATCTCAGAAGAACTAGGTACTTATAAAGAGTTTGGCACAATACGAATTGAGTGTTGGGTAAATGAAAGTTACTCAGAGTATTGGTGTGATCGCGCGCATGTAGAACAAACATAACAAATTGCTTAAGAGTGATTCGCAACGCGTGGCACTTTTACCATGCGTTGGTTTTTGTGTTTAAGGTGGTCTGCAGAGGCTTGGGCATTGCGTTGCTCACACCTTAACAAGGCGTTAGGTGAGGTAGAGGTAAAAATGGACAAAGCAGCTAGGTGGTCAATTGCCTTATCGAGTGCAGCCTTAGTATTGAGTATTTGTGCTTTCGTAGCTCAGTATCTTTGGCATTCTCAAAGTTTGATCATTTCTATTCTAGACGTAGATGTCGTTGATAATGAGTTGAATGCCAAAATAGCTATTTCGAATCTGGGAAACCGTGATGAAGTTATTTATGACGTTTTCTACGGGTACGAGGATAAGTTGAAAACTGACCTGATATATAAAGACAAAAATGTGGACACCTCTTTTGTGGTAAAAGCTGGAGAAAGCCGAATATTCAACTATTCAGAGAGTTTCCATGGGAAAAAGCACATTGTGAAATACCCCGTGACTCGGCTACCTATCAACTTATTTGTTAGAGTGTTATCAAGGGGGGATTTTGTAGAATTGAAGTTGGCGTACTTTGATGTTGCAACCAATCGACTACACATACGTTTTCCTTCGGTGGATATCCATGATGTAACGTTTAGAGCTCTAGGAGATTATAAGAAGCCCGAATTTACAGGGTATGTGTCGTTATAATCACCTAACAATAAATTTAAGAGTGATTCACAACGCTTGGCACTCTCACTTCAAGTCAGTTTAGTGTTTATGGCACAATGCTTTAGGTAAGGTGTTAGCGTTGTTCACACCTTAATTTGGCTACATGGATTCCCCCGGTTGTCAAACATCCGCTAAACTTCAAGTGATGGGTTTTGGACTGCCGCTCTACATTCGGCCTACTTATTGATGGTTCGCAACATCGTGGCCCTGATGACTTTGCGCGACTGCGGTGCCTTATTCGTTAGATGACATCAAAAGTGTCCGCCAAATTACCAGGCTCTCCGCATGTGGTCTTAACCTATCTCCATCATTAGCGTCTGCAATGACCCGGTGGGTTAACTCTTATGCTGTTTAAGTTTTTTACTTAGGCAGCATAGTTCTCATACTCCGTTTGATTGTGTAACAGTGACCAGATGATTCGCGCATTCTTAGCTGCCAATGCGACCACAGCGCGATTCATACCCCTTCGCTCTAATACGCCTCGACACCATTGGCTAAGCCTGTCTTGCTTATCTCCTAAGTTGGCAATGACGGTTCTTGCCCCGTGGACTAAAAGCGTGCGGAGGTATTTGTCACCATGCTTGGTAATTCGACCTAACCTTGGTTTACCCCCAGTTGTGTATTGCTTAGGAACCAGACCAAGCCAGGCCGAGAAGTCTCGACTCTTGTCGAACTGAGCGCCATTACCAATTGACGCCAAAATCGCAGTAGCAGTTTGAGGTCCAATGCCACGAACTTTCATGATGCGTTGTACATTATCACTGACCTTTGCGAAGGCTTCGAATGCCTGCTCAGTATCTGCGATACGCTGATTGAGAGCGTTGAGATGCAGATAAGCATCATGCAGCACCGCTCTTGCTAGTTGAGGCAGTTCATTGTTGGCGTCTTCAAGCATGAGTGGAACTTGCTTCATTAGAGATGAACGCCCGACAGGGATGACAAGACCAAACTCGGATAGTAGTGCACGGATGCGATTCATGATGGCAGTGCGCTCACAAACCCAGTGCTCTCTCATGCGGTGTATCGACAGTATGGCTTGTTGTTCAGGAGACTTTATCGGGACGAAGCGAGTCGAAGGACGTTGAACGGCTTCGCAGATAGCGACAGCATCATTGAGGTCATTCTTTCCTTTGGTCCGATAAGGAGCGACATATTTGGCTGCCATGATGCGAGTGTCGTGACCAAGTTTGTTGAGAGTTCTTGCCCAGTAATGCGCTCCACCGCACGCTTCTAAGCCTATGCACATATGAGGAAGGTTTGATATGGTAGTGAGCAATTTAGAGCGGCTAACCGACTTGTGCAGAACGACTTTACCTTTTACGTCAACGACATGAATACTAAAGTGATTTTTAGCTAAATCGATACCGCCAAAATAAGAATAATCAGACATGGTGCCTCCGGTTTAAGCAATGACCACATGAGTGTGGCAGATCCTCGGGAGGGGGAATCCATGTCATTCGTTAGCCCTTTACGAGGAGTATTTGATTTTGTCATTTAGTGGTTATCTTGAAGGAGATATTTATTCGCATTGTTGGTTCTATGAGTCAGCGAGACGCTCATTTGAGCATGAAGGATATGGCGAGACTTGCGGAGGTATTACAGCAATTTCTTTAACAGCTTTTATGGTAGAGAGCTATTTAAATTTATGTTGTAAATTGATTTTTGATGCGCGGTCAAGAGCGTCAAAAGTACTTGATCATCCTCCTTCGGACTTTTTCAAGCTAATTGAGCAGACGCCTAAAGGTATAGATATACACGAGCGTGTAGCTATTGCATATGGATATAAAGCTCAACTAGAAAAGCTTGCAAATGCTCTTGAGGCTAAAGTTACTGGTCGTAAAAAAGCAAAATATATTCGTCTGCGTTCTGATAAATCGTTTTATGAAATTGATGATGCAATAAGATTCTCTCCTAGAGCCAAATTTGATGCATTAACAGAAGCACTATATGAAGATGAACGTATCAAAAAGGCGCATCGCGAATTGATTGATGAGTTGTTTAAGTTAAGAAACTCTTTGGCTCATGGTCGCTCGGAGCTAGTAAAAAGTTCATTTACGGTAGCCAGTGATACTGATTCAAGTTTTTCACCAGACTTAGTTCCTGCTCTTCAAGCTAGTTGGCAGGAAAAGTGTTCCCAGAAAAATGCGCAAAAACTATTCAATAACTCCTGCGAAGTAATAGAATTTTTGAGCAACTGCGCTTTTGGTAATAGACACCCTTTCAGAATGCCTACTCAAATTGGCGCTTTGACACAGGGCTAACAAACTGTTCAAGAGGGATTCGCAACGCGTGGCATTTTCGCTATGCGTTGGTTTTAGTGTTTAAGGTGGCATGCGGCAGCTTTGGTATTGCGTTGCTCACCCCTTAACAGGGCTACATGGACTCCCTCTTTTGTCAACAATAGCTACCGCTGACAACAGTGGATCTGACAGCAGCTCTACATTCGGTGTTTCGTCGGATTCTATCCGTCACCCTGATGATATTCGCTTGATGCCAGCCTCATTCGTTAGACAGTATTTTCTACTTCCCAATTAAACAGGTTAAGGCATCTCGGTCTGACCGTATTGTCATCAATTGCTATTGCTTTGACTCGGTGAGGGCTAACCGTTTATATAGTTAGCTTTATACTCGTTTCCTGTCGTCAATAATGCCCATATTATTCGTGCATTTTTGGCTGCTAGGGCAACAGCCGCACGCTTGTAACCTCGTCGCTCAACGAGTTGTTGTAACCATAAACTGTTTCTATCCGTCTTTTCTTTACAGCGGGCAATGACAGCTCTTGCACCGTGTATAAGCAGCGTGCGAATGTGTTTTTCGCCTCTTTTGCTGATGCGACCAAGATGAACATGACCACCTGTTGAGTATTGCCTTGGAACTAACCCTATCCACGCGGCGAATTGGCGGCTAGAGCCAAATTGCTTGGCGTCATTGACGGTTGCGACAATGGTACTTGCACTGTGTTCACCGACACCAGGAATATCTATGAGGGCCTTTGCTGAAGCCATTTCACGAACTAAAGCCGAGACGCGTCGATCATAGTGCAGGATTTCGAGGTTAAGGCTTTGAATCTTATTCGATAGATCTTGAAGTAGTTCACGAGCCAACAGCGGCAAACCATTTTCCGCATCTTCGAGGATACTACCAATAGTTTGTTGAGCCGAGTAGCGACCTTGCGGCATCACAAGGCCAAACTCAGAGAGTAACCCTCTGAGTTGGTTGACGGTAGCAGTTCTTGTTTTAATTAGCCCCTGACGGATTCGATGCAAGCAAAGCACTGCTTGTTGCTCTTCACTTTTTATAGAGACAAACCGTGTTTTAGGTCTAGATACTGCTTCGCAGATAGCTTCTGCGTCGTTGGCATCGTTCTTTTCATTTTGTCGATATGGAATAACGAATTTGGACGCCATGATTTTAGGATGATGACCGAGTTTAATTAACTCCCTTGCCCAGTGATGTGCACCAGAGCAGGCCTCCATACCGATGATGCAGGGTGGTAGATTGGCGAAAGTGTCTAACAGTTTGTTTCTTTTGACAGTTTTGCGTAGGACGCACTTGCCATATGCATCAACGCCGTGAATACTGAACACATTCTTGGCGAGGTCAACGCCAATAGTTTGAATGTTGGACATGATAACCTCCAGTTCTTCAGCGTGTACTGAGTCAGTATGGCACGCGGAGTTTCAGGGAGAGGGAGTCCATATCATTCGTTATATTTTTAATGGAGTTATATGAACCAGTTTTTTGAAAGAGAGACAACTCAACGAGTTATAGCGAAGTTCACTAATCGTATTGATGGGCTGACGTATGAAACCGACTTTGAAACAACTCGTAATCAATACCTACTTGTTGTTTGCAAAGCCATCAAAGATAACCCAAAACTTTGGGATGAGCGTTGCCAAATTAACATTGGCTGGGTTGGCGAGCATCTTCTGCATTTTCTGTCAGAGAGAACCTCAAATCTAGACAAAGATGATTTAGACAGTGTTATGGGGTTACTCTTTAGGTTTCTACTTGAATTTCATCTATCGACTCCAAATGATATGCATCGAGATTTGGAAAGAGTTAGACGGTTTTGTTCAGAGAATGCTGTCGATTTTAGTGAAGAGGGTCGTTCGGATATATATTTCGCTATTAGAGAAATGCCGATAGCCATTTTAAAGGAAATTGCTAATAGCCCAGCGATTGAAAGTGTTAGAAAACTTCACGTAGCAACTTCTGAGTTTGAAGAGACCAAAAATCGATGGGACGTTGAACTTCGTGAGAGAGAAGAAAAAGCTAGCAAGCTAAAAGAGTCCCTAGATAGTTATAAAGATGCATTTAATTTTGTTGGACTGAGCGAAGGCTTTAATCAGCTCGCAGAGCAAAAGAAGCAAGAAGTAAGAGATGTACTTTTTTGGTTAAGGTTAGTGTCGATACTAATCGTTTTACCTCTAGCTTTAGAAATCGTATATGTATTAGCAAATATCGATAAGGGTGCCGAGCTTTCAAGAATCATGATGTTAGTGGCATTACCCACTGTCTCATTGATTGCTATCCTAGTTTACTATTTCCGTGTACTTCTGAGTAACTACAAATCATTACAATCTCAGTTACTACAAATAGATCTAAGAATGACACTTTGTCGGTTTATTCATAACTATTCGGAATATGCTAGTGATATGAAAAAACAGGACAAGTTCTCATTGGAGAAATTTGAGAACATTATATTCTCAGGGATAACAGCCAGCACTGAAAACATACCTTCGACTTTCGATGGTGTAGAACAACTCGGAAAATTGATAAAGTCAGTCAAGCAATAAAAATATAACAAGCATTTAAGGCTTCAAGATACTTTTTCTAATCCAATTTTGGCACGTTAGAATCTATACACTAACGTGCTTTTGTCCAAAAATAAGTTAGTCCCTCAGGTACATTTAAAGATTGGCAGCTACGAATGAGTGCTTTACTCGTGGCTGCCTTGTTCTTCAACTCTACCCAAATCCACTTCGTCCTCAACCAGCTCCTCTGTATGTGCAGTATGAGCATCTAGTCCTTCTAGCAGTTCTTGTTCTGTAAAGACCTTCTTATTGAGCTCTGTAGCCTCACAAGCAAGCGATTTAATCGAAAGTAAAACACTGACGAGGGAGTAACTCGGAAGTGTGTGAGCGGCTCTTGGAGATACTGTCAGAGACGTTCTAGAGTTAATGAAGAAGGTAGGGGGAGAGAGTGGTGACAATAGGTATAAGATACTTGAGAGCGTTTTTGAGGGCTTCAAAAACGGTGAAACCCCGATGTTGGTAGCATCGGGGTTTCGAATTTTTAGATGTCTCGGATGGTAAGGCCGATTATCTTATATGCAAAAGGCTGGATTTAATCCAACTAATTCCTTGGTAGGGAATTAGATGCGGATGAAGTCCATGTGCTCAACTTTTGGCTTGTAAGCGTGACGTTGAACGTCTTGTGGCTTAACTTTAACTTCAGCGCCGTCGATCACTAGAACGATACCTTCGTAGAACTCAGGCTTGTCCATTTGGTTAACAACGTCATCGTGGTTAAGAACGATAGAAACTGCTGCTTCTTCACCGCCGTATACAACTGCAGGGAATTTACCAGCGTGACGTAGGCGGCGGCTCGCACCTTTACCTAGTTCAGTACGTACTACTGCTTCAAATTTCATAGTATAACTCTCAAAAAATTAAGATATTCATATTCACACTAACAATGCGACCTTGTTAAGTGTGCTAACCGCTTAAGAGAAATTGGTAGTAACTCTGTAAGCGAGCGCGGATACTATCACTCTATATGGTTTCAAGCAACTGATAATGACTGAATTAGACCATTTCAAACGTCAATTATAATCAACTGGTTAAGTTTGATTCACTCTGCACGTAATCTTCTCTCCAAGGTTTCATTTTTGTAATGAACTGAATCTGAATAGAAACCTCACTCATGGTTAAGATGCCCCGATATACGATGACTACCAAGTTACCAAAACAACGTTATCTGAAAGAGAGGGAAGAGTATGGAATCGGTAAGCATTGTAGTCATTACACTAAATGAAGAAAAGCGAATTGGTCGTCTGATGGAAGACCTTAGTAAGCAAACCCACAAAGAGTTTGAAGTGATTGTAGTTGACTCTAACAGTGAAGACTCTACTTGCGAAGTCGCAGCCGCTTACGAGTCATCGCTACCAGCACTCACCATTCATAAAATGGAGACTCGAGGTGTTAGCCTTGGTCGCAATACCGGCGCTTCACTAGCCAAGCATGAACGTCTGTTATTCCTGGATGCTGATGTGCGTCTGGCACCTACGTTTCTGACGGATGCTCTTAGTCAACTTGAGAGTAAGCAACTAGAGGTGGCTGGTGTGTATATGGGGGCTAAGGAGCTTCCGTTGGTACATAAGCTTGGTTATGGCCTGTTTAACCTTGGTCTGTTTACCACCCAGTTCGTATTTCCTACCGCAGTAGGGGCGTGCATTTTCTCAACCAAACAAGTTCACCAAAAACTGAACGGCTTTGATGAACAAATCGTCTTATGTGAAGACTGTGATTACGTAAAGCGTGCGAGTAAAACCTGGCGTTTCCGCTTCCTGAATCTGACGTTTGGTTTTGACCCACGTCGATTGGATCAGGATGGCATCTTTAAGATGGGTTTCACTTACCTGAAAGCTAATGTTCGCCGCTTCCTGTTTGGAGAGATGCGTAACAACGAAATGGAATACAAGTTCGGTCACTATAAGCAACAGTAATCAGTGAGTGGCTGAGATGATTGAAGGATTAAGTCTGTTTGTTGGGGCGTTACTGGATGCACTTATTGGCCCCAACTTATTCGTTCCCGGCGAGCCATTTATGTTGGCCGCCGGTTATCAGTTACAACAAGGTATCATTACAGGCGTCTTCGCTGTTCTGCTAGGTGGTTTTATTGGTGACCAATTAAGTTTCCTGATCGGCAAGAGGATGGGTTCTCGCGCACAAAAGAAGCTTGTCCTGTGGCGACCTAAGTTACGTCGTCACGTTGCAAGGTGCCGTTATCTGATGCAGTACAGGGGAAACTATGTGTTGGCTTTTGCACGTTTGTTAGGACCAGTGGCCTGGGTTGTTCCCTTTATTGCTGGTTCGCAAAATATTGGCTGGCGTCGATTCACTCTGTTTTCAACCGTTGGCTTAGTACTTGGTGTAGGGCAGTTTGTCGCTTGGGGCTATATCGCCGCCGTTGGGGTAGAGCAATTTCCACTGATGCTAGACATCAAACAGTTTGTGCTAGAGCATCAACTGAGTCTGTTCGCCATTGTTGCCAGCGTGATTTTTTACTTGATTGGTCGAAAGCTCAAGTGGCGCTTTATGTTTACCAAGTTTACGATGTTTTTTGTCGTATCAGCCCTTTACGCAAACTATGCCCATTTCTTCTTTCGTGCCGATGACAACCAAGAGTTATATCAACAGAAGACGAAAGTGGTCGCCGCGACTCAGGTCTTGCCGAATGATTTACAGCTCAAAGTTTATCCAGGTAAATCAGCCGTGTTTGATGCGCAGGCGGTCAATGTTATCTATTTTGGCGATGACCCCAAGGCGCTAATGGAGCAGCTTGGTTGGATCGAGAACAAAACCTTCTCCAGGCATGATCTTGAAATCACTGATTACCTGCAACTGCTTAAGGACAATACGCCGCCTGTCTCCGATCTGTTTTGGAACAATATTCCACAAGAGTTGGCCTTCCAGCTACCGGGCAGCCTGCTAAAACGCAGCCATATCCGTTGGTGGCAAGCAGGGATTGATGCAGAGAGTAACCGAAAAATGTGGGTAGGTGCACTGAGCTACGATGATGGTTTATCTCTAACGCCATACTCGGGAATCGTCACGGTTCTGCATAGTGTGAATCCGAATGTCGATCAAGAGCGCGACAAACTTGCCCAACAAGTCAAAGCCGCTGCACCGAATAAGCAGGTTGCCTTAATCGCTTATGGAAGCCCGGTAATCCTAGACGAAAAGCACGACTACTTTACCGATGGGCGGGTACTTGTTATTGAGGAAGACCTGAGCGAAAAACAGAGTATCTAAAACGAATCCACAACAGAAAGTTGCTCAATCCCGAGCAACTTTTTTAGTGCCTGTCCTTTTTATTCTTCATGCCTGTCCTTTCTATTTCCTTTCTACTTTTTATTGGTTTCTTGTTGCGTCTGTCCCTTGCCGGTTCCGCTTTTTATCGCATCTGTCCTGATTACGTTTAGGCGCTGTTTTAGTGTCTGTCCCGTTTAATTACGTCCCGTTTAATCACGTTGGTCGTCAGTTCCTTTAAACCTTGTTACAAGCTACCTTGCTCACTATGTTTGCAGTGCTAGAGGCAAAGTAATGATGCTCACTCAGGGAGGGGCGTGTTTTGTTAGAAGAGATAAAAAAGCCCCGATTAACATCGGGGCTCTGTGTTGGTCGTTTTAGTAATGGCTAGGCGGATAGCTTTAATGACAAGACCGCTTTTAAACCACCCATAGAGCTACGTGACAATGTCAGTTTGCCTCGGTAACTATGCGCCATCTCACTGACAATGTTGAGGCCCAAGCCGGTACCGGGTGTTGTTTCATCTAAACGGACACCACGCTCAACCGCTTGTTTGATGTCCTGATCTGGAATTCCAGGGCCATCGTCTTCAACAATGATTTCGATATCGTCATTATCTTTGCTTTCAGAGTGGACGCGAATAATGCTGTCTGACCATTTATAGGCATTTTCCAGTAGGTTTCCGACCATCTCATCAAGGTCCGTTTTATCAACGGCAACGTCAATATCCGAATCCAGTTCGTTAATAAGGGTGACGCCACGTTGTGCGTAAACCTTATCAAATGCCATTGATATTGCGTCGACTCGCTGTGATGGATTGGCTCGCACCGAAAGGATGTTTTTCGAGCCCGCCATACGAGCGCGGCCAAGATGGTAATCAATCTGGCTCTGAATTTGATCGACAGGTGGCTGCAGTAAGCTCTGGGTCTGGTTATCGAGAGATGAAATCTCGTTTTTTAGCACTGAAAGCGGAGTTTTTAACGCGTGCGACAGGTTTCCTGCATGGTGTCTGGCACGCTCAAGCAGTTCCTGATAGTGGAAGACCAGTGCATTAAGGTCAGACACCACGGGAGCCACTTCTTTAGGATAGTCTTGGTCGAGACGAGTTTTGTCCCCAGAGCGAAGCTGAGACAGCTCTTTGTGCATTTTAGTCAGCGGACTAAGCGACCACTGAACTTGTAGGAAGATGACGGCAAGAACACCCAGATAGAGTAGGGCGAGAATAATCCACAACTGACCCATCAGGCTGCCAACTGTGTCCTCAATCGGTTGTTCATCAATACCGATGATAACGTCGATCGGACCATCGTAGTCAGGGTAATAAAGAGTAGTCTTGATGTAGATAAGCTTTTCATTACGTGCGCCAAGATAATCTTTGTCTTTCTTATCTGTGGTGATTTTTTTGTCCCACAGAGAGCGGGAGCGCAGCAATTCTTTTTCAGTTTTCGCTGACCAATAGAGGCCACTGTAAGGGCGATTAAAACGTGGGTCGGAGAGGTTGGTGGTTAAGCTCAGGTTGCCAGTTTCGTCCGCTTCGAGTGAGGCGGAAATTTCATCCATGTAGATGGTCAGCTGTGATTTAGTATCATCGACCATGTAGTTGAACACTTGATTGGGAACACTGACGCCGACGGCTATAACCATCGCCGTTAACCACACAATAGCCGCCAATACGAGGCGGCTTTTGAGGCTGAGGCGTTTAAGTAAAGGACGCTTGTTATTCGGCATTCAGTTGGTACCCTAAACCGCGAACGGTTTTGATGACTTTTGGCGCAATCTTTTTACGGATACGGCCTATAAATACTTCGATAGTATTTGAGTCGCGGTCAAAATCTTGTTTATAGATATGTTCGACCAGTTCTGTGCGGGAAATGACTTTCTCTGGGTTATGCATAAAGTAGGCAACGACTTTGTATTCCAGAGCGGTGAGGCTGATTGCCTGTCCTTGCCACATCACTTTAGACGTTCGTGTATCCAGACTCAGGTTACCAATTTGCATCACAGGAGATGCGTTGCCTGATGCGCGGCGCAGTTGAGCGCGAATACGAGCGGTCAGCTCAACCATTTCAAACGGCTTAGTCAGGTAGTCGTCGGCGCCAGCATTTAGACCTTCGACGCGTTGAGTCAGGGTGTCACGGGCACTGAGAATAACAACGGGTGTATTGATATTTTCGTCGCGGATACCTTTGAGGACAGTTAAACCATCAAGTTTTGGTAAACCGAGATCAAGAACGATGGCATCCCACTCTTCCGAAGTGGCACGGTAGAGTGCATCAATACCATCTTGTGACAGTTCTGGCACCCAACCAGTCTGCTCTAGTGATTCAACAATCTGTTCGCCAAGGCGCGGTTCATCTTCGACAACAAGAATTTTCATATGCAGTTTCTTCTTAGTTTTTTAGTGCTTTTTTCAGGTTTCTGCCTTTGATTTGCAGCATTTCCAAAGTTTTGGCGTTGTATTCGACTTTAATAATATTGTTATTGTGGTTCAGTTTGAGCTCATAGATCCAAATATCGTCGTCTTCTTCTAGTTCGACATGAATAATACGTCCGTGTAAGTCACGTTCTACGGCAGCATACATCTCAGAGAACGGGCGAATATCACCGTTCTTCACCGCGTCATAGACTTCGTCCTGGTCTTCTTCAAACTCAATTCTAGCACCAGGTTTGTGTACGTCCTGCACCAGTGCATGGCCATCCTGATGGTCGTGTTTTTTTGCCAAAGTCGGAAATGAGAGCAACACACAGGCAAGAAGCGCTGTGGTCGTAACTATCGGACGTTTAAACATAATCATACCTTGTCGCATTTTCTGTTACCCAGTATACGTTGTTGTTTCTGAACACCAAGTGAATGACATTTAGTTAGTTAACTCATCAGCAAAAATCTTGTCGCGCATCTTCCAGAAGCGACCAGATTTTCGGGCAATCACAAATTGAGGTGGACGGAATCTGTGTTGATTGTTGACCACCTTGGTTGGTGAAGACTCTTCAAACGGACGATGTTTATCGGCTAAGTGAGGGCGGACAAACTGATCCAAAAAGCGCTGCTTCTGGTTTTTGGTTGTTAAAGACCAGAACTCACTGACCTGAGCCTGATTATCACCAATATAAGCGACTTTAAGGCTACTCTTGCCTTTATCGTCTTTATGAACCGTCAGCGCCATCTCACGACACTCAAAGACCAGCGCATCTTTTAGGTTTAACGCCTCTTTAAGCTTCTTATCCGGGTCGACCAGCGTGGCGTCGCATTCATGACATATTCGCGCTGCAATATCATTGTCGGCACCACATTCACCACAGTACTTCGCTCTGAATCGATAATTGCAGTGCTCGCGTTCGCCAGTTTCATCATCTTCGAAATAGCCCTGACATTTACGACCAAAGTGTTCGATCAGAAAGCCATTGTTATCGAGCTTGCCCCAGAAGTTGTTATTAAACCCGCAGGCAGGGCAAGGGATGGTAATAATCTCGCTATCTGAATCTGGCTTTGCATCGCCCACTTCTGGTTGATAGAGATCGTAACTGTTGCCGGCATAATCGAGCACTAAACACTCTGCTTTGCCCGGAGATAAACGTAAGCCCCGGCCAACTATCTGCTGATAGAGACTGATTGACTCCGTTGGACGCAAGATGGCAATCAGATCAACGTGTGGCGCATCGAATCCGGTTGTAAGGACAGACACGTTAACCAGGTATTTTATTTTACGTTGTTTAAAGTCACTAATGATGGCATCGCGCTCAGGAGTGGGTGTGTCACCAATAACGATTGCCACCTGACCTTGAGGAAGCAGGCCGAAAATCTCCTGGGCGTGACGAACGGTTGCGGCGAAAATCATAATGCCTTGCTTATCCTGCGACATTTGGATGATCTGCTCGACGATTTGCGGTGTCGCGCGCTTGGCTTTGTCGATGACCATATCCATCTCAGCCTCTTTGTAACGCCCCGTGCTAGCGGGTTTTAGCTGAGAGAAGTCATAGCTGAGTACCGGCGCATCCATCATTCTCGCAGGTGTGAGGAATTTTTCGTCGAGTAAATAGCGAATAGGCAGTTCGAAGATGCAATCGCGGAAAAAGCGCGGCTCTTCGCTACGTACCAGGCCGCGTGAATGATATTGATAGATCCAGCCCATGCCGAGACGATAAGGCGTTGCGGTCAGACCTAACACCTTGATGCCTGGGTTCTTGTCACGCAGATGGCCGATCACTTTCTGGTAGCTGGTGTTTTTATCATCAGGAACGCGGTGGCACTCATCGATAACCAGTAGTGAAAACTGGTTGCTAAACTGATCCAAATTACGCACGACAGACTGAACAGAAGCAAACACCACTTGTTGGTCGGTCTCTTTACGACCTAAACCGGCGGAATAGATTGAGCCTTTTAAACCGTAGCCTTCGTACTTTTCATGGTTTTGTTCTACCAGCTCTTTAACGTGAGCAAGTACCAGAACACGGCCTTTAGCCAATCTTGCTAGCTCAGCAATAACGAGGCTTTTTCCAGCTCCGGTTGGCAGAACTAAAACTGCGGGCGTAGAGTGTTGACGGAAGTGGTGAATAACGGCTTTTACCGAATCAGCCTGATAGGGACGGAGTGTATACATAAAATGTGTGAAATAGCTCAACTATTTAGTTTAGTCGCACTATAATACCCCACCTGACAGAGATGAGGTATTCATGCGTTTAGATAAATATCTGTGTGATGCATTAGGTGCAACACGTAAAGAAGCAACAAAAATCATTAAAAGTGGCGATGTAACAGTCAATGACGTAGTGCAAAAAAGTGGTTCGGTTAAGGTCACTGACGATTGCACCGTCGAATGGCAGGGGAGAGAGATCCATAAACCTGGCCCTCGTTATATCATGCTGTTTAAACCTGATGGTTTTGTCTGCTCGCATGAAGACGGTTTCAACCAAACGGCATTTATGCTGCTGGATGAAGTAAAAATGGAAGACCTCCATTTTGCAGGTCGTCTGGACGTGGATACGACTGGCTTAGTTTTGATTACCGATGATGGTCAGTGGTCTCACCGAATTACATCGCCAAAACATAAGTGCGAGAAAACCTATCGCGTATGGTTGGCCGATCCTGTTCAAGACGATTATGCAGAGAAATTCGCTAATGGTATTCAGCTACGCAACGAAAAAGATCTGACGCTTCCGGCGCAGATGGAGCTGGTTGATGCACAAGAAAATGAAGTGCTGTTAACCATTACTGAAGGTAAATATCATCAGGTTAAGCGCATGTTTGCCGCTCTTGGTAACAAAGTTGAGCATTTGCATCGCGAGCGCATTGGTGATATCGAGCTTTGTGACACCTTAGAGCCGGGTGAATATCGCTACCTGACTCAGCAAGAAATTGACTCCGTCTGGAAATAATATTCAATTTAGGAAATAGTTTGTTTCCTATCAGGAACTAGTGTTTTGCCTGGATTTGATTGAGGATAGATCGGATCACCAAACACCTCTGGTGTTTATAATTTCTGTTTGGTTGCAGCACGGAAGCTGCATCTGATACGCAACCGAGTAGGAGATTTATGTCTGAGAAAACCTTAGCGCAATCCAATGCCCCACAAATCAGTTTTCTTTTATTTTTAGTTCTGGGCGCAATTGGTGCACTGACTCCATTAGCGATTGATATGTATCTGCCAGCAATGCCGACCATTGCTCGTGACCTTGGCGTTAGCGAAGGTTCGGTGCAGGTAACACTGACGGCTTATACGGCAGGTTTTGCCATTGGTCAGTTAATTCATGGCCCGCTAGCCGACAGTTATGGGCGAAAACCAGTCCTGTTGTTAGGCGTTCTGTTCTTTGGTTTGGCTTCTGTAGTCAGTGCGACAACCACAGGAATTGAAGCGTTAACTTGGGTTCGTACTGCACAGGGCTTTGCCGGTGCTGCTGCTGCCGTGATCATTCAGGCGGTTGTGCGTGATATGTTTGACCGCGAAGACTTTGCTCGTGCTATGTCTTTTGTCACTCTGGTTATGACCATAGCACCCCTTATCGCTCCTATGATTGGCGGTTATGTTGCAGTCTGGTTTGGCTGGCGTGCGATTTTCTGGATTTTAGCTGCCTTTGCACTGGTGGTCATTGCACTGGTAGTGTGGAAGATCCCTGAAACACTAAGTGCTGAAAACAAACAGCCGCTGCGAATTCGCAATACCTTGCGTAACTACCTGCGCTTGTTCCAGAACCCAGTTGCTATGGGACTGATCTTCTCTGGCGCATTCTCGTTCGCGGGCATGTTTGCGTTTTTAACTGCAGGTTCGTTTGTCTATATTGATATCTATGGCGTAAGAGCGGATCAGTTTGGTTATCTGTTTGCGCTCAATATCGTGGCGATGATTATCATGACCAGTATTAATGGACGTCTGGTCAAGAAAGTCGGTTCGCATAATATGTTGCGCTTCGGACTGACAGTGCAGCTAATTGCCGGTATTGGTCTGTTTATTACCTGGCTGTTTGATTTGGGCCTGTGGAGCACTGTGGTGTTCGTGGTGATGTTTATTGGTACATTGTCGACCATAGGCAGTAACTCGATGGGGCTTCTATTAAGTGGCTACCCAACGATGGCGGGAACCGCTTCGTCGTTGGCAGGAACCCTACGTTTCGGTACGGGTTCAGTTATTGGTGCTGTTGTGGCATTTTTGCCCGGCGGCGTAACCTGGCCGATGTTAATCGTAATGAGCTTATGCTCGGTTATCTCGGCTGCGTGTTATTGGATATTTGGAAGAAAGGCGTAATGTCTGAATATACGGTAGAAATACAAAAACTGGTTAATGCAGCTCTGGCTGATATTGCCCAAGAACATAAAGCGGGTAAGTTGACTAACGGCCCGACAGCTAACAACCTTTACCTGGTTCGTTGGGTCACTAAAGCGATCAAGTCGCAGCAGTTCCCTCGCATTGTAGGTGATGATTTAACTCGTTGGCAGAAGAGCGGCCGATCAAAAGGCAACAACGCTAGTTTGATGCAAACATTTCAACGTATTTCTAAGTTCTATGGCCAGTTCTTCCCTGAAGGTGAAGCTGAGCGCGTCATAAAGGACAAAGAAATCGATGCGTTTATCGATGCAATGGAAGAGCAGGGTTGGGAAGTCTCAACCTCAGAGCCACTAGTGAACTGTGGTAAGGTTCAAATCTTTACCGAAGGTCCAAACTCGCTCGCACTTTGTTCAGATCAGTGTGATAGCTGTTTCGATGGCGAAGAGATGGTCAAGCCGATGAGTTGGTTTGTCCGTGGTCATCATGCTGACTTTGTTGAAAAAGCGTCAGCAGCAGGCTTTATGGTGCATAAAGTTACTGACTACAAATCAAACGTGAAATATCACGGTGAATACTTAGTATTCCCAGCCAACCGAGGTAACCAGTTGGCTGAAATACCACTCAGCCTAACGGTATAATCGAGTTATCGAAAAGAGCTTCTAATTTGGAAGCTCTTTTGCCTTTCGCACTATCGCTTTGACCATGCCTTTAAAAATAAACAGGTGCGCAGGCATCATGGCAAACCAGTAAAGTAGTCCTCTGAAACCTTGTGGATGCCACCATGCTGTTACGGTCAGGCGTCTGAACGATCCTAAATCCTCAATGGCAAATTCAAGTCGGCCGAGTCCTGGTCCTTTCATGCCAAACAGCAGCGAGATGAATTGGTTTTCCTCGCAGCGAATGACCTTCCACGAATCAATATAATCACCCACTTCCAGTTGCGGTCCTTTCGGCGAGCGTCGGGTTGGTCGGCCTCCACCGAAAAATATATCCAGCCATTCTCGTGTACGCCATAGGCTGTTAGCAAAGAAATAGCCTTGTTGTTTACTGCCGATTTGTTTGACTAACTGCCACAATTGAGCCGAACTCAGCTCGGTCTCAATACTGGCTCCGGTTTGTTTTGGGTAGTAGCCAAAGCCAGGTTGCCAACGCGAGAGCGCGGCGGGATCGAAGCCCCAGACATTACTGCGAACAAAAGTCCCTTCGCGTTCGATACTGGTTTTGACCATCTCATCAAAGCCAATCATCTCTTGCGGGTAGCGCTGCTGAATCTGCTCAGATTGAGCAACGAAGTCATGTTCTAAACCAGAGAGCAGTGCTGCCCCAATACTAGACGGCACAGAGGTAACAATTCCTAGCCAGTGCGACGCCATTTTTGGTGTCAGTAACGAGGTTGGCCAGATAGATACAGGCTTGTTAATTGTTTTGGCGATGACTTTAAACTGCTGGCGATAACTCAGTGTATCAGGTCCGCCAACTTCGAAGAGTTGATGCTCTTTTGGAGACTCTAAGGCCAGAGTAAGCAGGTAATGGTTTAGGTTTTCCAGCGCAATAGGGTTAGCGCGGGAATCGACCCATTTAGGGGTAATAAGAAGCGGCATGTTATAAACAAAATCGCGCATGATCTCGAAAGCGGCAGAGCCGGGACCAATAATCACTCCTGCTCGCAATTCAGTAATGGGTACGCCAGCTTGACGAATGATGTCGCCGGTCATGCGACGCGCCTGCAAGTGGGTGGAGTTTCCCGTCTGTGGTTGAATCGCGCTGAGATAAATGACGTGCTTAGCGTGACTGTGGGCAAGTGCTGTCTTGAAATTTTCTGCTAATGAAATCTCGTAGTCGAGGAAGTCATGTCCGTGTGCCATGCCATGAACGAGAAAATAGATCAGGTCGAATTGGGGCACTAACTCCATTGTTGCGTCTCGATCGGCGAGATCAAGGTAACGTAACGTCAGGTTGGGATGAGGTTCGACACGAGCACGCAAGTAATCGATTTGACGTGCTGCTGCGGTGACCTGATAGCCACGTTGACAGAGTTGGCCAAGCAGTTGAGAGCCAACATATCCTGATGCACCTAGAACCAGCACTTTCATCATTTATCGCCTTTGATATTTTTATGGTTTCATATCTAGGCTGATCATATAATAGACAACCAATTTTTTCTCTATTTTCATGCTGTTGCAGTTTAAGGTGGGCGGTTGTCTATGCTTTCTCAAATCTTGCTCCATACCCGAGGCGACTTTATTCGACGCCTGATCGCTATTGCTCTGCCTATAACGCTACAAAGCATCATGTTTTCAAGCCGCAGTTTGGTCGACGTTCTTATGCTTGGCCAGTTGGGCGAAGCGGAAATCGCGGCGGTTGGAATTGCCGCCAGAGCGACCTTTGTGACCACTATTATGTTGGTCGGAGTGACGACTGGTGGTGCTCTTTTGACTGCACAGTATTGGGGTGCAGGTGACCGTAAAGGGGTTAGGGAAAGTACCGCACTTACCTGGTTGGTTTGCACGGTATTCGCGGCATTGACCGCTTTGCTGTTCATTCTCTTCCCAAGTGAGATTATGGGACTGGCCACCAATGACGCACATGTTAATGAGCTTGGTAGTGAGTATCTGGTGATTACCTCTGTCACCATGTTCGCTGTTGCTTGTGTCGCGAGTATGTCTGTTGGTCTGCGAGCTATGCACAAACCGGGTATCAGTACCTTCTTCAGTGGTATCGGTATTGTGTCCAACATCTTCCTCAACTGGGTGCTGATTTTCGGTAAGTTTGGTGTACCGGCGATGGGCATCAAAGGGGCTGCGATAGCAACAGTGATGAGTGGTGCTATCGAAGTATTGACGCTGTTCAGCTACCTCTATCTGAGAAAGCATCTACTGGCGTTTGGTTTCGATGATCTGCGCCATGTTGTTGAGTGGAGCAGGGTTGTGAAGTTCTTAAAACTGTCGATGCCGACGACATTTAACTTCCTTGCCTGGGCTGGTGGTCTGTTTGCTTATCACGCCATCATGGGGCAGTCAGGGGTACAGGGTCTGGCCGCTTTGTCCGTAATGTCACCGGTTGAATCTATCGCATTAGCCTTGCTGATTGGTATGTCGAACGCTGCTGCTGTGTTAGTCGGGAATCAAATCGGAGCTAAAAAATACGACGAGGTTTATTACCAGGCAATTGGTGTCACGCTGCTGAGTGTGCTGGTTGGTATTGTCGTCGCCATCTTGTTGTTTATTGTTCAGGGCTCGGTTCTTGATGCCTTCAGTGCCTTAACGCCTGAGACTCGCGCACTTGCTGAGAAATTCATGATTGTAATGAGTGTCGGCATTGTCCTTCGCTCTGTACCAATGATGACTATAGTCGGTGTGTTACGCGCTGGTGGTGATGTTAAATTCTGTCTCTATCAGGATTTGGTCGCTCAATGGTTAATCGGTATTCCTTTAGCTGCGTTCGCAGCGATTGCATTAGGCTGGCCACCTGAGTGGATCTACGTGTTGTTTTTAACCGAGGAGTTAATCAAGTGGTTTGGCTCGCTGTTTAGAATGAATACACGCAAATGGATACGCAATTTGATCGAAAATTAGACATAGAGCGTCTAAATGCTGTGTACAGGTGCATATCTTGTGATCCAGTGTCCAAATTGCTTCCTAGATGAGCCGATTTAGTGTAGATTCACATTCCTATTTGTAAGGTTAACGAGAATATCAATGCTACAACTGACAGACCTATGTAAGGGCTATGTAGACGGTGGTGAATTTCACCCGGTTTTACAAGGTGCTGAGTTGTCATTGAAACAGGGTGAGCAAGTTGCTCTGATGGGCGAAAGCGGCTCTGGAAAGAGTACACTGCTTAACCTGATTGCAGGGCTTGATACTGTTGATTCAGGTGAAGTGCTGTTTCCTAAATTCTCAATGCACACCGTTGCCGAGACTAAGCGTACCGCTTATCGTCGCAATAATATCGGTCTTATTTTCCAGCAGTTTAACCTTCTTCCTACGCTAAACATCGCGGATAACATCCGTTTTTGTCGTCAATTGAAAGGTCTGCCTGAAGATCAGGGACTCTGGCGTCAAATCCTGTCTGCATTAGATCTTATGCCTCTGTTGGGCCGCTATCCTGAAGAAGTGTCCGGTGGACAGCAACAACGTGCAGCGATTGCACGAGCTCTGTATATGGAGCCTAAGATCTTATTGGCCGACGAGCCAACCGGAAGCCTTGATGAGCGAAATGCAGAGGCTGTTATGCGTCTGCTAACCAGTCTGACCAAACAGCTTGAATGTACGCTGTTGTTGGTGACTCACAGTGAGCGTGTTGCAGAACATATGGAAGGCAGGATAAGGCTTCAAGGGGGGCAACTGCATGTTATGGCCCGTAGTTAAAGCACTACTTGGCCACTACAGACGTTATCCTTTCCAAATCCTTCTTGTCTGGCTCGGTCTTACTCTTGGTGTTTCTCTCTTAGTTGGTGTGACTGCAATTAACAGTCATGCACGACAAAGCTATGAACATGGCGAGAAGCTATTTTCCAATCCTCTTCCATACCGTGTTCGTCCAAAACATGCGACTAATAAGATCCCACAAGGTTTCTATATCCAGCTTCGTCGCGACGGTTTTCATCAGTGCGCACCATTTGAAAGTTTAAGAGTTGATACCGCAGACGGCGCTGATCTGATGCTGATTGGTATCGATCCTGTTGCTATGCTGCGCTTTCAGCCTGGTGTTCCGTTGCAAGACCAGACAACGCTCTCTCTGATGCGTCCTCCTTATCCGATTCTGGTCAGTTCCGATCTCGCGCAACGTATGAAGTGGCGTGACAATGACTATATCCAACTGGATAACGGCACTGAGCTCGGGCCAATTGCAGTTGATAAAGAGGCGATGCTCAACGGTACGCGGATTCTGGCTGATATTTCATTACTCCGAGCGTTAGAGCGCAGTTCAGGTATTTCCGTTATTGCCTGTGGTGATATGCCAGCGCAAAAACTGGCTAAGCTGAAATCCATGTTGCCGAATGGTATGGAGTTGAGCCGTAGTTCTCGCACTGAACTAGAATCACTGACGGAAGCTTTTCACATGAACCTCAGTGCGATGGGGATGCTGGCTTTCCTCGTTGGTCTGTTTATTTTCTATCAGGCAATGTCTCTGTCACTAACTCAGCGTCAGCGCTTAGTTGGTATCTTACGTCAGACTGGTGTTTCAGGCTGGCAGCTCGCTCAAGCCTTGCTATTAGAACTGATTGCACTGGTTGTTGTTAGCTGGCTTTGCGGTAACGTGCTTGGCATGTTGCTGGCGAATCAACTCATTCCGACAGTTTCTGCCAGTCTGAGCGATCTATACGATGCTGACGTAGGCCTGGCGATTGACTGGAACTGGCAATCGAGCCTCTATAGCCTATACCTCTCAGCAGGTGGTGCGATCATTGCTTGTGCATGGCCATTGGTACGCTTGTTGCGTTCGCAACCAGTACGTTTGACGACAAGATTGTCACTGGTGCGCTTCACTGGTGCTGAGTTCACCATTCAGGCATTACTGGCGTGCGCTTTCTGTGTTGCCGCAATTGCCATCTATCAGGCTCCTCAAACTCAGGAGTCGGGCTTTGCGATTATCGCCTTAATGCTACTGAGTGTTGCTCTGTTTACTCCGTATATTATTTGGAAAGTGTTCGAGAGTTTCTCTTACTCGTTACGTTGGGTGAAAGTGCGTTGGTTCTTTGCTGATGCAGCGGCGAGTATGAGTTACCGCGGTGTAGCGACAATGGCGTTTATGCTGGCGATGGCGGCCAATATCGGTGTTGAAACCATGGTCGGCAGCTTTAGAGACACGACGGATAAGTGGTTGAGTCAACGACTTGCGGCAGACTTATATATCTACCCCAATACCAGCTCTGCAGCGCGTATGAGTGGCTGGTTAAATAAACAACCTGAAGTTGAATCGGTTTGGTGGCGCTGGGAAAAAGAAGTCGCGACTTCATATGGCGCGCTGCAAGTGGTCAGCACTGGTCCATCAGAAGGTGAATTAGCTGCACTAACTGTCAAACTTGGTATTCCGAATTACTGGTACCACCTACATCATTCCAAGGGTGTGATGGTGAGTGAGTCAATGGCACTTAAGCTGGGAATTCGTCCTGGTGATTACATCGATCTTGATAGCAAGCTAGGGCAGGGTTGGCAGGTGGTTGGCGTCTACTACGATTATGGTAACCCGTATAATCAGATCTTACTGTCCCATCGAAACTGGCTCTACTCTTATGCCGGTAGCGGTATGGTGGCATTAGGCACGGTACTTAAAGATGGGGTCAATCCGGTTGGTCTCAAGCGTCGCCTCGAAGCGGTATTCCGGCTTGATTCAGAGCGAGTATTTGATAACAGCGATATTCACAAACAAGCGCTACGGGTGTTTGACCGAACCTTCTCTATTGCGGACACCTTAGGCAATATCACTCTGGTTATTGCGGTGTTTGGTATTTTCTTTGCCACTGTGGCTGGAGAAGTGTCGCGGCAGAAACACATCGCCTTGCTGCGCTGTGTCGGTATGTCAGGAAGGGAACTGATCCTGATGGGAAGTTTACAGCTGTTTGTCTTCGGCGCGATCTCTTTACTGATAGCGATGCCGCTTGGCTTAGCGTTGGCGCGACTGGTGGTTGATATCATTATTAAGCAGTCATTTGGCTGGACGCTGGAGTTGCAGTTTATTCCGACTGAATACCTGCAGACCGCAACACTGGCGATGCTGTCACTGATGCTGGCTGGCGCAATACCGGTTCTGAGGATGGTAAAAAATACGCCAATGAAGTCTTTAAGGGATTCACTGTAGATGAAGAGCAAAAGGTTTATTAGCATAACGATAGCTATTGTTGCTGTCGCGATAGGTATATCGGCGGCGGTGTATGTTAATCAATCTGAGCAACAAAAGCGCGTGGACAACCAGAGTGGCATGAATGCGATGTTTCGCTCTCAGGCAGATAAGGTTTTTGAACCAGTATTGCCAGACAACCGCGTTGTGCTGCCTCAAGACTTTGCCTTCCACAATGAGTATCAACACGGCTGGTGGCACTTCTTTGCTAACGTTACTGACAAGCGCGGTAACAAGTATGGCGTCCAGTGGAGCTATTTCCGTATCGCCAACAACGACAGTGAATTGTCAGGCTGGCTTAGCCCGCAGCTCTATATCTCTCACGTAGTTATCTCAGATAAGCGCAGGGTATGGCGTGAACAACGTGTTGCTCGCGGTGGAATTGGTCAGGCTGGAATGACAACTAAGCCTTTCAAGCTTTGGATTGATAACTGGTTCTGGCGTTCTCTTGGTAAAACGCCATTCCCCGGCTTGCTAGAAGCACAGACAGACACTTTTGGTGTGCGTTTAAAAACGTCAACACGAGGTCCATTTGTTATACCGGGCGAGCGCGGTTATGTCGTTAAACATGATCTGCTGCCGATAGCTTCTCACAATATTTCTGCACCATTTCTAAATGTTAAAGGTCTACTCGACTTAGGTGGTAACAAGGTCGTTTCGGTTGAAGGCCAGGGCTGGATGAGTAAAGAGTGGGGCAGTGGTTTGCTTGCTGAAGGGCAGCAGGGTTGGGACTGGTTTGTATTCCAACTTGATGATGAAACGACTCTGTCTGTTAGCCGTTATCGTCATGACCAACAGCTACCATACCTGTTTGGTACACTATCGACCAATGATGGCAAGGTTACGACCCTGACTAATGACCAGATAGAGATCACGCCGCTGCAAGCGAGCGATTTCAGCAATGGCAGCTCAATTCCAATGCAATGGGCGATCAATGTGCCTGAGTATGATATTCAATTAAAGACTCAAGTCCTCAATACAAACCTCTGGTTGCCTTTCGTTTTACCCTATTGGGAAGGCCCAATCACCACTACAGGTTCCCATAAAGCTCAAGGGTTTATGCAATTGACGGGCTATTAGCGACAGCACAAACTTTCGTGTTTCAAGCAGACCAAAGCCATTTCTCATGTAATGAGAAGTGGCTTTTTAGTTTTTATGTGGAAAAACTAAGAGTTTGCCTATAATTAACTAAGGAAAATAAATAGCTTTGTCCTAGTTTTTATCGGAAAAACCGAATTAAGAACTCTAAAGAAGCGATTTTTCCTGAAGTAGCGAACTCTATAAACTCGACTGTATTCTTTGTTAATCGCTTATTAACATAATAAATATAAGGGCAATATAATGAATGATATGATTCGCGATTTTTTCAAAATGGAGTCTGCCGGTGGCATTCTGCTGGTGATTGCTGCGGCAATTGCTATGACAATCGCAAACACATCTTTAAATGATGCGTACCAAGGTTTTCTACATACCTACGTATTCGGTATGTCGGTATCGCATTGGATTAATGACGGCTTGATGGCTGTCTTCTTCTTGCTTATCGGTTTGGAAGTAAAGCGTGAACTACTAGAGGGTGCGCTTAAATCTAAGGAAACAGCTATCTTCCCTGCTATCGCTGCGGTAGGTGGTATGCTGGCTCCGGCGCTGGTTTACATCATGTTCAACTATGGTGATGCTCAAGCTATCCAGGGCTGGGCTATTCCTGCGGCAACAGACATCGCGTTTGCTCTTGGTATCATGGCGTTACTCGGCAAGCGTGTACCAGTTAGCCTTAAGGTTTTCTTACTAGCACTAGCGATCATCGATGACCTGGGTGTAGTTGTTATCATCGCGTTGTTCTACACAGGCGATCTTTCTACTTCAGCTCTGGCCGTCGGATTTGCCATGACAGCGGCACTGTTTATCTTGAATGCCAAGAAAGTCACCAAGTTAACACCATATATGATTGTAGGTGCGATACTGTGGTTTGCGGTACTTAAGTCTGGTGTTCACGCTACGCTGGCGGGTGTTGTGATTGGCTTTGCTATTCCACTGCAAGGGAAGAAAGGTGAGCACTCTCCGCTGAAACATATGGAGCACGCGCTTCACCCATATGTTGCATTTGGTATCCTGCCTCTGTTTGCATTTGCCAACGCAGGTATCTCTCTGGAAGGTGTATCGATGGACGGCTTAACCTCGATGCTGCCACTGGGTATCGCACTGGGTCTGCTTATTGGTAAACCTCTGGGCATCTTCTCGTTTAGCTGGCTTGCTGTTAAATCGGGCGTCGCTAAGTTGCCAGAAGGTATTAACTTTGTGCACATCTTCGCTGTATCTGTGTTGTGTGGTATCGGCTTTACCATGTCGATCTTCATCTCATCACTAGCGTTTGGTACCGTGAATGTTGAGTTTGATACCTATGCTCGTTTAGGCATTCTGATGGGCTCAACGACGGCAGCGGTACTGGGTTACTTCTTACTCCATATTTCACTGCCAAAGAAGGTAGTTAGTGTTGAGGGTAATGAGCAAGTTAACTCTCAGCACTAAATAAAACCAAACTACAGTCATAGAAAACGCCCCGAATAAGGGGCGTTTTTTATTGTTACGTTTGGTGGAGAAGGTTATTTTTCGATGATGGTGAAGATAGTCCACTCCTCAACAACTTCCTCTTTGAGACCTACAACCGTCGCTGTGACTCTGCGGTTTAAGGCGTGAGATGTCTCATCGTCACCTTCTGCTTCAAGTCGGGTTTCACCATAACCTACGATGGTCACTCGTTTCGGATCGACCTCGAACGATAACAATTCATCCTCGACCGCATGAGCGCGCTTCTTAGATAGTTCGAGGTTGTAGTCTGGGTCGCCCACTTTACTTGCGTAACCCTGAATCTGAATGGAAGCCGATTTGTATCTTGCCAAGAATTCAGCCATGGTCTGGATCTGGTCGGAAAAGATTGGATTGATTTCATAGGAATCATTAGCAAACAGAATTCTTAGTTGTCGCTCTTCTTCCTCAACAATGGCTGCTCCACAGCCATCGTTGTCAACCATGGCACCTAGCGGGGTACCCGGACAGATGTCTCGTGCGTTAACTACGCCGTCTTTATCTTCATCGGTAAGATCTGAAATCTGGTTTGCTACAGGGGTTTCCATATAGTCATATTCGTCTTCAGCATTAGCGAGACTGAATGGAATAATAGCTAATAAAGTGAATGGGATTAGGTGTTTATTCATCATACTTAGTACTCCACTCGCTGGGTCCAAGCTTCAGGCGTATCGACCAATAAAGCATCAAGCAGGTTACCCGTTGCATTCATCACACGGTACTTGGCGTACTGCTCGGCATAGTGGGCATCAAGATAGTCTTTTCTTGCTTCAAACAACTCGTTTTCGGTATTGAGCAAATCGAGTAATGTTCGTTGACCTATCTGATATTGCTTTTCATAGGCGATAACGGTTTCAGAGGCTGAGTCAACATGGTCGGCTAAGAAGTTTTTCTGTTGTAAGGTAAGATCGAGCGCGCTCCATGACAGACGAAGACTTTCTTCTACCTGACGATAAGCATTGTCGCGTAAATCTTTCGCTTGGTTTAGCTGATAGGCTGCTCGTTCAGAAAGGTCACTGTCTGAACCACCGTTGTAGAGGTTGTATCGCATACGCAGCATAGCTAAGGTCTCATCGCTGCTACCTCTATCACCGCCAGCGTCATCACGCCAGGTCTGGCTCGCTTCAATCGAGATAGTAGGGTAGTAATTGCCTTTTGACTGCTTGTACTGGAAGCGTGCTGAGTCGACATCGACTTGTGAAACCTTGATCACTGGGTGTTTGTCGAAGGCATCGACTAATGCATCAGATAACGAGAGCGGCAACTTGGATTCATCCGCTCTTGGATAAATCAGCCCTAATGGCTCCTGACCCACCAAACGTCTGAATTGGGTATGAGTATCAATTAGGTTGTTCTGGGCGGCCAGTAAGTTACCGTGCGCTTTCGCGATACGTGCTTCTACCTGAGACACATCTGCTGTCGAGCCAATGCCAGAAGCTGCTCGACGTGAAATATCACGATAGATCTCTTTATGTACTGCAAGGTTACTCTCAGACAAAGCGAGCACTTCTGTGGCTTTAACTGCTTCGAGGTAAACCTCAGTGACTCTCAAGGCTAGATCAGATGCATCAGCAATAAGTTGATAGCGGATCGACTCGGCGTCAGCTGCTGTTCTGTCCATATCATTGAGGGTTGCATTACCATCCCACAACAATTGGGTGAGGCTTAGGCTCGCCTCTTTTCGGGTTAAATCTGTGTCTGCTCGACCCGTCGAATCGGCAGGGTCAATACCTTCATAACCGATCCCAGCGTCTAAATCTAAGCTTGGTAGGTAAGCGCCTGTCGAAGCATCTGCCTGCTTAACAGCGCTTTGAAATTCGTTATAGGTACTTTTTATTTCGGGGTTGGTGGCAAGAGTGATTGCGACTGCCTGTTCGAGTGTCTGCGCTTGCGCGGAGAAACCAGCGAGCATGACACAGCTTGCTATGAGTGACTTTTTCCAGTTCAAGGGAGCCTCCTTAATAAGTGTCTAATGGCAACACTTTTTAAGCGTGTAGTTGAGCTTGCATCGGGTATCAAAAGCTTAGTTGACATATCTATAAAGTGAGAATTTTTCATGTCACAAAAGTGAGACCTAATATTAATGACTTAGCAACTTTCGTTAGGACTTTTTTGTTATTAACTAGATTGTCAGTAGTTGTGGGGCTAGTTTTTAAGGTGTAGAGGTATGCGTGATTTTAGTCCCATTTTTTGTGGGGTAGGGGGAGGCGTATACCGTTTATAAGGGGAATCTGCTTATGAATGCGAAAAGCTTAGCGCCGTTTATGCTAGCCAATACGACGGTAGTGATTGACATAAATGGTGACGTCAGAGAGCTGTTGCCGGGTGAAGTGCCAGGGCCAGGCGAAGTGATAGTGGTCTTAGGTCAGGGAGCAACAGCAAATGCTGACGTACCTGCAGGGATAGAAGCTCAGTTAGTCGGAGAGGATGGTAATCTTGACCTCAACTTAGACAATGAAATTGCTTCGATCATCGAGCAGATTGAACAGGGTGTCGACCCAACGCAGAATGAAGATTTCGCAACCGCCGCCGGAGGACAGAATGGTTCGAGTCTTACTGGTTCCGGGGATATTGAGCGTACTGGTGATGAGACGCTTGCAGAGACCGAATTCGATACCACTGGATTGGAGTCTCAAGGGCTATCAGAAACACAAAGTTTAACGTTAGTCGACATTATTGCCGCTGAACTGATTGTTGAACCAGAGGCGCCGGTATTTGACGCGGAAAGCTATGACTTCTCCTACGATGAAAATTCCGAGCCGGGTACTGTACTAGGTACCGTATCAGCCACTGATCTGGAGGGTGACGCTGTCACTTATTCTCTGGTGTTTGAAGAAGGTGATCCATTAGCGGATTACTTCGATATTGATCCAGATACAGGCGAGATTACCCTGACCGAAGCGGGCGCTGCGGCATTTACCAACGATTTTGAAGATGAAGGTGGGCTTAACAATCACGTCGTAGTTGCTCAGGCGAGTGACGGTACCAACATCTCCCAGGTAGTGGTGACCCTTAACGAGCTCGATGTAAACGAATCCCCAGAGTTTAGTGACGAGCCAGAGGGCGGCTACGAGTTTAGCTATAACGAAAATTCCACAGATGATTATGTCATCGGTACAGTGACTGCCACTGATGTAGACGCGGGTGATGTAGTGACCTATAGCATCAGCTCTAACATTCAGTTCGAAGGTGAAGATCTGTTCGAAATAGACAGCGAGAGCGGAGAAATCTCTCTCTCCGCAGCGGGTGTCGCTGCCTTTACTAATGACTTCGAACTGGCTGGCAACGAACACACCATTACCGTTGTTGCGTCAGACGGCGAACTCGAAACATCAGTCGAAGTCGATCTCACTGAGCTTGATGTTAACGAGGCACCAGAGTTTAACGAGCCGGAAGGTGGCTACGAGTTCACTTATAACGAGAACTCTACCGAAGACTACGTAATTGGTACCGTGACCGCGACTGATGAAGACGCGGGCGATGTAGTCACTTACAGCATCACGACCAACATTCAGTTTGAAGGTCAGGACCTGTTTGAAATTGACAGTGAAACAGGTGAAATCTCGCTAACCGATGCAGGGGTTGCGGCCTTTACCAATGACTTTGAACTGGCGGGTAACGAACACACCATTACGGTAATGGCGTCAGACGGTGAGCTCGATACAGAAGTCGATGTCGATTTGACTGAGCTGGATGTTAATGAAGCGCCTGAGTTTAATGAGCCGGAAGGTGGCTATGAGTTCAGCTACAACGAGAATTCTACGGAAGATTACGTAATTGGTACAGTCACCGCGACCGATGAAGA
>NZ_AEVS01000087.1 GCF_000189255.1 Vibrio brasiliensis LMG 20546
CCTCATATAATCTCTAACATTGAGACTAAAATAACTATGAGGCCCTACTCGTGACTACCATTGTATCTGTACGTCGTAATAACAAAGTCGTCATCGCTGGTGATGGACAAGTATCACTAGGTAACACAGTAATGAAGGGCAATGCGCGCAAAGTGCGTCGCCTCTACAATAACAAAGTACTTGCTGGCTTTGCTGGTGGCACAGCTGATGCTTTTACTCTGTTTGAAAAATTTGAAAGCAAGCTGCAAATGCATCAGGGTCACCTGACTAAAGCAGCGGTTGAACTCGCTAAAGATTGGCGTAGTGATCGTGCACTACGTAAGCTAGAAGCACTGCTAGCGGTGGCTGATGAAACAGCTTCATTGATCATTACTGGTAACGGTGACGTTGTGCAGCCAGAAAACGATCTGATCGCAATTGGTTCAGGTGGTAACTTTGCACAGGCAGCAGCGACTGCGCTACTAGAAAATACCGAATTAGATGCGCGTGAAATCGCAGAAAAATCACTTAAAATTGCGGGTGATATCTGTGTCTTCACCAACCATCACCACACTATTGAAGAACTAGAAATTCCAGCTGACCAAATCGCTGAATAACCAAAGATAGTGGCTAAAAAATTTAAGGAAACTGATTATGTCTGAAATGACTCCTCGCGAAATTGTTCATGAACTTAACCGCCATATCATTGGTCAGGAAAATGCGAAGCGCTCAGTCGCTATCGCACTACGTAACCGCTGGCGTCGTATGCAGCTTGAAGAAAGCCTGCGCGTTGAAGTTACACCAAAGAACATCTTAATGATCGGTCCAACGGGTGTGGGTAAAACAGAAATCGCTCGTCGTCTGGCAAAGCTGGCAAATGCGCCTTTCATTAAGGTAGAAGCGACCAAATTTACTGAAGTTGGTTACGTGGGTAAGGAAGTGGAAACTATCATCCGTGACCTGACTGATGTAGCGATTAAGATGACTCATCAGCAAGCAATGGAAAAAGTGAAATTCCGTGCTGAAGAGCAGGCAGAAGAACGCATTCTTGATGCTCTATTACCGCCAGCACGTGATGCTTGGGGTCAGAATGAACAGCAAGATGAAACTTCTTCAAACACACGTCAAATCTTCCGTAAGAAGTTACGTGAAGGCAAGTTAGACGATAAAGAGATTGAAATTGATGTTGCTGCGCCGCAGATGGGTGTAGAGATCATGGCTCCTCCTGGTATGGAAGAGATGACTAACCAGCTACAAGGCATGTTCCAGAATCTTGCCGGTGATACCAAGAAGAAACGTAAGCTGAAAATCAAAGATGCGTTCAAAGCTCTGACTGAAGAAGAAGCGGCTAAACTGGTTAATCAGGAAGAGCTTAAAGAGCAGGCGATCTTCAACGTTGAGAACAACGGTATCGTATTTATCGATGAAATCGACAAGATTTGTAAGCGTGGTGAAAGCTCAGGGCCTGACGTATCTCGTGAAGGTGTTCAGCGTGACCTACTACCTCTTATCGAGGGTAGTACCGTGTCGACTAAGCACGGCATGGTGAAAACTGACCACATTCTATTTGTTGCTTCAGGTGCATTCCAAGTGGCGAAGCCATCTGATTTGATCCCTGAGCTACAAGGTCGTCTACCAATTCGTGTTGAACTTGAAGCGCTTTCAAGCAATGACTTCAAACGTATCCTGACTGAGCCAAAAGCGTCACTAACTGAGCAGTACGTTGCACTAATGAAGACAGAAGACGTTGATATTGAGTTTACCGAAGAAGGTATCACTCAAATCGCTGAAGCTGCGTGGACGGTTAACGAGACAACCGAGAACATCGGTGCTCGTCGTTTACATACAGTGATGGAGCGCTTAATGGATGAGATCTCGTTCGAAGCGACGGATAAAGCAGGCTCTAAGCTAACCATTGACGCTGAATACGTTAAGGCGAAACTTGGCGATACGATTGAAGATGAAGATTTAAGCCGCTTCATTCTTTAATCCTAAAGATATAAAAAAAGCCCGCTAACTCAGCGGGCTTTCTGTTTTCAGCGTTATTAAAGCATGAAGATAAAAATTACTGCTAGCGCAGAAATTAAACCTGCAAACGCGTAACACGCCACTTTACCAACAATTCCAGTATGGAACTTAAGGTCGTGCATACCGTGGTGAACACGGTGCATGGCATGCCACATTGGCAGTGCCAGTGTCGCGATGATAAATAGTGCGCCGATGATACTAGTCGCGAAGTCGACAACACGCTCGTAGCTTAGAGCGTCAGCATTAATCACCCCCAGTGGTACCAGAACGCCTAATACCAGAATTGTGATAGGTGTGATCATCGCAAACCAGGTACCGCCTGCACCAAACAGACCCCACCAGATTGGCTCATCAGAACGTTTAGGTGCTCTATCTACAGAGAAATTCGGTTTCATTGTTAAAGCTCCTTAAACTACGACCAAGACAATAAGTGAGATGAAAGCCACAGCCGCCCACTGAGTCAGAACAATGATCTTCTTATCGACAGGTTTACCTTTCAAACGGATCGGCATTACCTGAGGCATCATGCTGAAGAAGGTTTGTGCATGTAGCAGGCTGCCCGCTAGCGCTACGATGTTAATCGCTACCACTACAGGGTTCGCCATAAACTCAAGCCATGTTTGCCATGCTTCAGGGCCCTTTACTAATGAACCTAAACCGAAAGTCAGGAAAATAGTAAATAGGATCAGCGGTAGTACGGTTGCTTCACGAAGCATGTAGAAGCGGTAAAAAGGATGATCTTTCCACCAAGTGCGTTTTACTTCACGAACGTAAGGTTTACGGTTACTCATCCTTATGCCTCCTCTGCTGTTTTCGCTGGTGTACCGTCAGGCTTCAGCATAGCAATCACGAAGTCCATAGAAGACTCGACTTTGCCTTGGTTTACCGCTGCTGCAGGGTCAACATTCTTAGGACACACTTCAGAACAGTAACCTACAAACGTACAGCCCCACGCGCCGTTTTCACCATTGATCAGTGCCATACGCTCTGCTTTACCATTGTCACGACTGTCGAGGTTGTAACGGTGTGCGAGAGTCAGTGCCGCAGGGCCGATAAACTCAGGGTTAAGGCCAAACTGAGGACAAGCTGCGTAACATAGGCCACAGTTGATACAGCCAGCGAACTGCTTGTATTTAGCCATCTGCTCAGGCGTTTGAATGTTAGTACCATCTTCTGGCTTGCGATCGTTACCAATGATGTAAGGCTTGATCGCTTCAAGACGCTCAATGAAAGGCGTCATATCAACGATTAAGTCTTTCTCAATCGGGAAGTTTGCCAGTGGCTCAATCTTCACGCCATTCGGGTAATCACGTAAGAAGCTCTTACATGCCAGCTTAGGCACGCCGTTTACCATGATGCCGCATGAACCACAGATGGCCATACGACAAGACCAGCGGTATGAAAGGTCTTTGTCTAGGTTGTCTTTGATGTAACCCAGCGCATCAAGCGTTGACATTGTTTCGTCAAACGGTACTTCAAAGGTCTGAAAATGCGGCTCTGCGTCGTGCTCAGGGTCATAGCGCAGAATCTCGACTTTTTGGATGCGATTGCCTGACATTATGCTTGCTCCTCTGCATTCTTCTCTGCTGCTTTAGCTGCTTCTTCAGCTGCCGCTTTTTCTGCTGCTTCACCGTATAGACGAGCTTTCGGTTGTGACTTAGTAATTGTCACTGTGCTGTAATCAATACTTGGTGCTGCATCTTCTTTAAAGAAAGCAAGAGAGTGTTTGAGGAAGTTCACGTCATCACGTTCCGTGCAGCCATCATCCAGACGCTGGTGGGCACCACGAGACTCTTTACGCAAGATAGCTGAGTGAACCATAGCTTCCGCAACTTCAAGGCCGTAGCCTACTTCGATAGCGTACAGAAGGTCAGTGTTGAACACCTTACCTTTATCTTTGATGCTGATGCGCTTGTAACGCTCTTTTAGCTCAGTGATTTTATCAATCGTCGCTTGCATCAGATCTTCTTGGCGGTAGATACCACAACCCGCTTCCATGGTGTGACCCATTTCAGTACGGATGGTTGCCCAGTTTTCGTCGCCTTCCTGATTCATCAGTGCAGCAATACGCTCTTCAACCGCTTTAACTTGAGCAGCAATAGACTCTTCGTTCCAGCCTTTGAATTCAGCTGCACGTTTTACAGCCTGTTCACCCGCTACGCGACCGAACACTACGAATTCTGCCAGAGAGTTCGAACCAAGACGGTTAGCACCGTGTAGACCTACAGAGGCACACTCACCAACGGCAAACAGACCTTTAATGCGAGTTTCACATTCACCGTTAGTTTCAATACCACCCATGGTGTAGTGAACCGTTGGACGAATTGGAATTGGCTCTTTTGCAGGGTCAACGTTAACGTAAGCTTTCGCCAGTTCACAAATAAACGGTAGACGTTCTTGTAGGTACTCTTCACCCAGGTGGCGAAGGTCTAAGTGCACCACGTCACCCAGAGGGTGCTTGATGGTGTTGCCTTTCTGCTGTTCATGCCAGAAAGCCTGAGAAACTTTGTCACGTGGACCGAGTTCCATGTATTTGTTCTTCGGTTGGCCTACTGGAGTTTCTGGGCCCATACCGTAGTCTTGCAGGTAACGGTAGCCGTTCTTGTTGACGATGATACCGCCTTCACCACGACAGCCTTCTGTCATCAGGATACCTGTACCAGGCAGACCTGTTGGGTGGTACTGAACGAACTCCATATCACGTAGAGGTACGCCATGACGGTAAGCCATTGCCATACCATCACCAGTAACGATACCGCCGTTAGTATTACAGTGGTAAACGCGACCTGCACCGCCAGTTGCCAATACAACTGACTTAGCTTTAATCGTAACTAATTCACCTTCTGACATATGGATAGCGATAAGACCCTGAACTTCGCCTTCATCGACAAGTAGATCGACAACGAAATACTCATCAAAACGTTTGATGTTGTCGTATTTCATCGACGTCTGGAATAGGGTGTGAAGCATGTGGAAGCCGGTTTTGTCAGCCGCGAACCATGTGCGTTCAACCTTCATGCCGCCAAAGCGACGAACGTTGACTTCACCGTTCTCTTTACGGCTCCATGGGCAGCCCCACTGTTCCATTTGAATCATTTCGCGAGTTGCGTTCTCTACGAAGTACTCAACAACATCCTGTTCACAAAGCCAGTCACCACCACCAACGGTATCGTTGAAATGGTTGTCCAGGCTATCTTCATCCTTGATAACTGCCGCTGAGCCACCTTCTGCTGCAACCGTATGGGAGCGCATTGGATAAACTTTAGAAATCAGTGCAACTTCTAAGTCAGGGTTTGCTTCAGCTGCTGCAATAGCAGTGCGAAGACCAGCGCCGCCTGCGCCGATCACTGCGATATCTGTGGTGATAATCTGCACAGTTATCCTCCAGTGTGAAATTGCGGAATGTTCCGCTTGTTATAATTAAATGGGGAAACTCCCCAAAAGTGGTAGGGCTAGTGTAGAAGAGCTAAATGGCAGAAAAATTGATGTAATTAGGTTTTTGCTCCGGTAATGCATATAAGAGCATAAAATTTATAGGTTATGTGACTGCAATCACGGCAAGGAATGTTTACTGGTCTTAATACAGAACGCATTTTGTTAAGTGACTGTTGCATAACATTAGTCTCATTGATAACAGGGTCATTGAGGATGTTTTTTGTACTGTAATACGGCAAATGCTTGCTTCAGAATTGGACGACGCTAGCCGGTCTCATAGGCATAAGCGAGAGCGTTTATTGCTAGGAAAAGTTGAGCAAACTTGATACTTTCTCGCCAGATAAAACAAAGAGAGTTTCCCCATGAACAACGACTGGCAGCCAACCGCTTCGATTGAACAGCTTCGTCAACGTGCTTATTTAATTAATCAGATCCGCAACTTCTTTACTGAACGTAATGTACTTGAAGTCGATACGCCGGCGATGAGTCATGCCACGGTTACTGATGTTCATCTGCATACTTTCCAAACTGAGTTTGTTGGCCCGGGTTACGCTGACGGCAGTAAGCTCTTTTTTATGACTAGTCCGGAATTTCATATGAAGCGCCTGCTGGCGGCGGGTAGTGGTTGTATTTATCAAATCAACAAAGCATTCCGCAACGAAGAGAACGGGCGTCACCACAACCCTGAGTTCACTATGTTGGAGTGGTATCGAGTGGACTTTGACCACCACAAACTGATGGACGAAATGGATGAACTGCTCCAACTGGTACTTAAATGTGCTGCTGCTGAGCGTATGACTTACCAGCAAGCGTTTATCGATGTGTTGGGTGTCTGTCCGTTAGAAGGTTCAATGGCAGAGCTCAAGGCTGTAGCGGCGACATTGGGACTGAGTGATATCGCTGAACCGGAGCAAGACAGGGATACGCTGCTACAGCTGCTATTCAGCATTGGTGTTGAAGCCAAGATTGGTCAAACTGTTCCAGCTTTCGTCTATGACTTTCCGGCATCACAGGCAGCACTAGCGAAAATTAATCAACAAGATCCACGTGTTGCCGATCGTTTTGAGGTCTACTTCAAGGGTATCGAACTGGCCAATGGTTTTCATGAGCTAGATAACCCAGGCGAGCAGCTGAAACGTTTCGAGTCTGATAACGCTAAGCGTCTCGAAATGGGGCTTAAACCACAGCCGATCGATTATCACTTAATTGCGGCATTAGAGTCTGGACTACCGGAGTGCGCAGGGGTCGCTCTGGGTATCGATCGCTTAATTATGCTGGCGATCGGTTGTGATCATATTGATCAGGTTACCGCATTTCCGTTTCCGATTGCGTAGCGAAATGTGCAACAGATTCTTATTCTGAGTGTAATTGACTCGCTTAGGCATCTTAACCTCGCTATACTTCCAATCTGAATTTTTAGCCTAGGGCAGTCATACATTCATTGAAGTGTAGGCGGCTCTATCATCAAAGAGCACAGGACATGCAAGAGTACATCGCATTTTTTTCAAGAGAACATGATTCTATCTCTGGTATGGGTAGGCCTACTCGTCGCCCTTATCATGAACATCGTTAAATCATCTACCGCTGCTTACAAAGAGATTACAGCTGCACAAACAACCCAACTAATGAACCGTGAAAATGGTGTAGTGGTTGATATCCGTAGTAAAGATGAGTTCCGCAAAGGTCATATTACCGATGCAGTTCACATTTTGCCGTCAGATATCAAGGCAGGTAACTTCGGTAGTCTTGAAAACCGTAAATCAGACCCAATCATTGTAGTATGCAAGACAGGTCAAACGGCTCAAGAGAGTGCAAATCTTCTTGCCAAAGCGGGCTTTGAAAACGTTAGCCTGCTTAAGAACGGCTTGATTGCTTGGAGTGAAGCAAACATGCCTTTGGTTAAAGGTAAAAAGTAATTTAACTAGCTAATACCTTAAACGCTGATTGAAAAGTCAGCGTTTGTCTTAGAGAGATGTGAAGGGTTCCACGAAATTCATTGGAAACCTAGTCTTAGCAGGCTCTCTCGGTTAACCTCCAAGCAGATATTTTATTGCAGGATTAAAGGATTTTTAAAATGGCTGAAGCAGCACCACAACAAGAAGCGCAAAACTTCGCGATTCAACGCATCTTCCTAAAAGACGTTTCTTTTGAAGCGCCAAACTCTCCAGACATGTTCCAAAAAGAGTGGAACCCAGATGTAAAACTGGACCTAGATACTCAAAGCCGTGAACTGGGTGAAGGTGTTTATGAAGTTGTTCTTCGTCTAACAGTGACAGTGAAGAACGCAGAAGAGACTGCTTTCCTATGTGAAGTTCAGCAAGGTGGTATCTTCACTGCAGAGAAAATGGAAGCTGGTCAGCTAGCACACTGCCTAGGTGCTTTCTGCCCGAACATTCTATTCCCATACGCTCGTGAAACTATCTCAAGCCTAGTGGTTAAAGGTACGTTCCCTCAACTAAACCTAGCGCCAGTTAACTTTGACGCTCTGTTTATGAACTACCTACAGCAGCAAGCTCAGCAAGAAGGCCAGGCTGAAGCATAATTAGTGATACCTCTGATAATCCAGAGGTATGGTATAAAATGCACAGAGTGTCTTGTATCAAGATGCGATGTGCATTTTTTGTTTTAAGTTAAAGCATCTGGGTTTTTGTTTTTGGTTTCTGCATTCAGAGATTAACGACAAGATTCTAGTCAACCTAATGACAATCAGGCGGAACAATGAAAGACAACACCAACAATGCCTACGGTAAAGAAATCGCAATGACAGTACTGGGTGCTGGTTCATACGGTACTTCACTTGCTATCTCTTTAGCGCGTAATGGCGCTAACGTAGTCATTTGGGGCCACGAACCTGAGCATATGGCTCGTCTGGAAGCCGATCGTGCTAACCATGAGTTCTTACCAGGTATCGAATTTCCACAATCACTGATCGTAGAGTCAGACCTAGAGAAAGCTGTGCAAGCGAGCCGTGATCTTTTGGTCGTGGTACCAAGCCATGTATTCGGTATTGTGCTCAATAATGTTAAGCCTTTCTTACGCGATGATTCACGTATTTGTTGGGCAACTAAAGGTTTAGAGCCTGAAACAGGCCGACTACTAAAAGAAGTCGCTCATGAGTCGCTTGGTGAAGGTTATTCGCTGGCAGTACTGTCTGGACCAACATTTGCCAAAGAGCTGGCGATGGGTATGCCGACGGCGATTTCAGTCGCTTCTCCTGACGCTGATTTTGTGGCAGACCTACAAGAGAAAATTCACTGTAGTAAAACGTTCCGAGTTTACGCCAATAGTGACTTTATCGGCATGCAACTTGGCGGCGCGGTGAAAAACGTAATTGCGATTGGTGCCGGTATGTCTGATGGCATTGGTTTTGGCGCCAACGCGCGTACCGCATTGATCACTCGTGGTCTTGCTGAGATGACTCGCCTTGGTGCTGCTTTGGGTGCTCAACCAGAAACCTTTATGGGCATGGCTGGTCTTGGTGATCTGGTACTGACCTGTACCGACAACCAGTCGCGTAACCGACGTTTTGGTCTGGCGTTAGGTCAGGGTAAAGATGTCGATACGGCGCAAGAAGAAATTGGTCAGGTTGTTGAGGGTTACCGCAACACTAAAGAAGTATTCCTATTGGCGGAACGTATGGGCGTAGAGATGCCAATTGTTGACCAAATTTATCAAGTATTGTATCAAGGAAAGGATGCAAACTTAGCAGCAAAAGATTTGCTAGCGCGAGATAAGAAAGCGGAAGCATAAAGAGAATTACAGCAATACTGGATTTGTATCTAGATACTAGGGATTCAGTTCTAGGAAAAGACATGAAACATTGTGAGAAACAGAAGGTATGGCACACCATTGTGAAGGAAGCACGTGAGCTTTCTGAGCAAGAGCCAATGTTAGCCAGTTTTTATCATGCGACCATTATCAAGCATGATAGCCTGAGCGCGGCGCTCAGCTACATTTTGGCTAACAAGCTAAATACGGCTTCTATGCCTGCTATGGCAGTAAGGGAAGTTGTTGAAGAAGCATTAAACGCTGATCCAAGTATTAGTGCTGCGGCTGCCTGTGATATCTGTGCCACGGTGAATCGAGATCCAGCGGTCGCTATGTATTCCATGCCTCTGCTTTACCTCAAGGGTTATCATGCTCTGCAAGGTTATCGTGTCGCTAACTGGTTATGGAAGCAGGGGCGTATTGCTCTTGCTACCTATCTGCAAAACCAAATTTCAGTAGCGTGTCAGGTGGATATTCACCCTGCGGCTAAGATTGGTCGTGGCATCATGCTCGACCATGCGACGGGCATCGTGATTGGTGAAACAGCTGTCGTTGAGAATGATGTTTCGATTCTACAGGATGTGACACTAGGCGGTACCGGTAAAGAGTGCGGCGATCGTCACCCGAAAATCCGCGAAGGCGTGATGATTGGTGCAGGTGCGAAAATCCTCGGTAACATCGAAGTGGGCGAAGGGGCGAAAATTGGCTCTTGCTCTGTCGTGCTTCAACCCGTTCCTGCGCATACCACCGTTGCGGGTGTACCTGCGAAGATTGTCGGCCGACCAAAAACAGACAAGCCGTCGCTGGATATGGACCAGCAGTTTAACGGCAGGTCTCAAAGTTTTATTGGTGGGGATGGGATATAGGCGAGAGAATCGAGACCGGGCTACGCCCTTCGAGATTTTAGAACGGACTTCGTCCTCCGAGAGTTTGGGGCTGGTAGAACGGTTAAAGAACCTTTAGTGCAAAGGTGTTGACAGAAGCTGTCTCTAAAGAGAGATAATAATCCAGCTCTCACAAACAAAAAGGGTTGATGCTCTCACATCAACCCTCCAAACTTTATTTAGTTCTCTAGCTTACGCTAGCGCATCTAACTCAGTTAACACTTCCTGAGCCCACTCAATCCATGCCTGACGGATAAGTAGGTTTCTGCGCAGCGTTAGACGCTCCAGACGCTGCTGCTTATCAAGTGTTGCAGGCGTCGAGTAGTAAGCATTTTCAATTTCTTGATAGTGAGCAACAAGCTTACGTGACTCTTCAACAAGCTCGCCTAGTTGAGTACGGTAAGGTGCAGAAGGTTGAACTGCGCAAGCCATAAGCTTGGCTGAGAACTCATCACGTACTGTCGGGTGAGCCGTTGGTTGATCAAACCATTCACCCAGAGCTGTACGGCCTGAATCAGTAATTGAGTAAACCTTACGGTCCGGCTTTCCTTCTTGTGGTTCTAGAACGCAAGTAACAAGGTTGTTCTGAGCCATCTTATTTAGTTCGCGGTACACTTGCTGGTGGCTAGCTTTCCAGAAGTAGCCGATAGTCGCAGAAAACTCTTTAGTGATATCGTATCCAGTAGCGTCGCGTGTGCTTAAAACGGTTAAGATAACGTGTGGTAATGACATGTCTTCAATCCAAATGGTCAATAAACTACAAAACGTAACCACTTCTTACTGTCGTGCTTCTAGAGGCACTGATCATCAGTAGGTAAAGTGGCACCAACAAAGTTGGTCATGTCACCTAAAAAAGCCGTTTATCACCTAGGATCGATATTAGATTATCGAGGACTGTGGTTTGTAGATTTTATATGGTTAACCACAGCGATTGGGTAGTATATCTAAATAATAAGCATAAAGTGGAATAGAAGGACAAAATATCCCAAAAAAGTAACAAATCACTATTTTGGTGCCTGTTATTGATATTTTTATCTGTCAAGTGGTTTTAAATGTCTAGTCTGTGATTTTATTGACTGGCCTGAATGTAAAAAAAGGTTGGTGCAGTCACACCAACCTTTTGCCTTTTTGTGATCTTTAGCCAGTATTACGCATACCCGCAGCAATACCAGCAATCGTGACCATCAGAGCTTCTTCTAATTCAGGAGAAGATTCTTCGTTCTGACGAGTACGGTATAGCAGTTCAGCTTGTAGCATGTTCAATGGCTCAACATAGATATTACGTAGACGAATTGATTCCTGGCCCCAAGGATCGCTTTGCATCAGGTTCTCATTGTTTTCGACGTTAAGAACCGCTTTGATGTCTTTTTGTAGCTGATCACGTAGACGATCGCCAAGAGGAAGCAGCTTTGGTTCCACTAGTCGCTCGTCGTAGTAGCGAGAAATTTCCATGTTGCACTTGGTGTACACCATCTCCAGCATACCCAGACGCGTAGAGAAGAATGGCCATTCGCGACACATTTCTTCCAGAAGAGCCTGATGGCCTTTGTCTACTGAGTATTGAATTGCTTCACCTGCGCCTAACCATGCCGGTAGTACCAAACGGTTCTGACTCCATGAGAAGATCCATGGAATTGCACGCAGACTCTCCACGCCACCATTAGGATTACGCTTAGCAGGGCGAGAACCCAGTGGTAGTTTACCGAGTTCGAGTTCAGGTGTTGCCTGACGGAAGTAAGGAACGAAGTCAGCTTCGCCGCGAACCACGTTGCGGTAAGACTCACAGCTCACTTCTGACAGCACATTCATCAGATCACGCCACTCTTGCTTAGGCTCTGGTGGTGGAAGTAGATTCGCTTCAAGAATAGCACTCGCATAGAGGCTGAAGCTGTTTACGGCCACTTCTGGCAGACCAAGTTTGAAGCGAATCATCTCGCCTTGTTCAGTTACACGCAAACCGCCTTTCAAGCTTTTTGGTGGCTGAGACAGAAGTGCCGCATGTGCAGGAGCGCCGCCGCGACCAATTGTGCCGCCACGACCGTGGAATAGTGTCAGCTCTACGCCTTCTTCTTCAGCTACCGCAACCAGAGACTCCATTGCGTGGTATTGAGCCCAGCCAGCAGACATAACACCTGCATCTTTCGCTGAGTCTGAATAGCCAATCATGACCATCTGATGGTTCTGAATAAAGCCACGGTATAGGTCAATGCCCATCAGCTGTTTCACGACAGATTCAGCATTGTTCAGGTCGTCCAGAGTTTCAAACAGTGGACATACGTCCATGCGGTAAGGACAGCCAGATTCTTGCAGCAGCAGGTGAACAGCAAGTACATCCGATGCTGTGCGAGCCATTGAAATTACGTAGGCACCAAAGGCTTCACGAGGTTGCAGAGCAATAATCTTACAGGTGTCCAAAACCTCTTTAACTGGCTCAGATGGTTCCCAGTCACGTGGTAGTAATGGACGTTTTGAAGCTAGCTCGTTAGTTAAGAATGCAACCTTGTCTTGCTCGCTCCACTGGTCGTAATCGCCAATACCAAGATAGCGAGTCAGTTCTGAAAGTACGTCTGAGTGGCGAGTGCTTTCCTGACGAACGTCAAGACGAACCAGGTGAACACCGAAAGCTTTAATACGACGAAGCGTATCAAGCAGCGAGCCATCCGCGATGATGCCCATGCCACACTCATGCAGAGACTGGTAACACGCGTATAGCGGTTCCCATAGTTGCTCAACGCGCTGTAGAGGGGCTTTGACTGCAAGTTTCTGACCGTGGATCTTAGCGTCAAGAATCTCTTTAGTTTCGTTTAATAGAGCACGCAGCTGTTTTAATACTGCACGATACGGTTCATGCTCATCATCACCAGCCAGTGCACGAACTGCGTCGTTACACTTAGTCATCGAGAGTTCACTAACTAACTCGTTGATGTCGCCAAGATATAGGTCAGCGGCTTTCCAGCGAGACAGAAGTAGAACTTCGCGAGTAATGGTGTGGGTCACAAATGGGTTACCGTCTCGGTCACCACCCATCCATGAAGAGAAATGTACAGGGCGAGCATCAATTGGTAGTCCTTCACCCAGATAGCCTTCCAGGCGCAGGTCTAGCTCACGTAAGAAGTCAGGTACCGCTTCCCATAGCGAGTTTTCTACCACCGCAAAGCCCCATTTGGCTTCATCTAGTGGAGTAGGGCGCTGTTGGCGAATCGTGTCTGAGTGCCAGCTCTGAGCGATCAACTGCTCTAAGCGACGCTCTGTTTTTTGGCGTTCTTTCACTGACAGGTCGCCCAGCTCAAGCTTAGAAAGACACTTATTGATCTTAACTAGCTTGTGAATCATGGTGCGACGAGTGATTTCTGTTGGGTGAGCTGTCAGTACGAGTTCGATATTAAGATCACGAACCGCTTGAGCTGTATCCAACTTGCTGATGTCGTTCTGGCCTAGCTTAGAGAAAAGCGTATTCAGCGCATCTGGTTCACAAACATGAGCATCACAATGGCGAGAGATAGTGTGGTACTGCTCTGCCATATTGGTCAGGTTTAGAAATTGGTTGAATGCATGAGCAACAGGGGTGAGTTGATCATTAGGCAGGCTTTTAATCTCATCAATCAAGCTTTCTCGATCTTGTTGATTGCCTGCAAGGGCGGACTTGGAAAGTTTACGAATGGTTTCTACTTTCTCTAGAAGTACGTCACCATGTGCGTCCTTGATGGTGTTGCCGAGCAAGTGTCCTAGCATGCTCACATTGCTTCTGAGCGCAGAGTATTTCTCGTTCATTATCTTCCTGCCTTGTAAAAAAATTACATCCAATGTTTCTCTGTTAGGTAGACAATCTAGCGAAAAATATCGCTGCGAGTCAAATGCTGTAGGCTAAGTTTGCAAATATTGTGCAAACGAATGTAACGCTTTGCGATCTATGCGAATGACTAATTATGTTGAAAATTTATTACAGAATGGACTATGCCCTACAGAACGCTTCGCTCCAAGAAGCGAGATCGGACTGCGTCCTCAGAGAACGCTGCGCTTCGAGAGCGGGCTCCGCCCTGCGAGAGTTTAGAACGGACTTCGTCCTTTGAGATGTGGAGGCGGGTAGTGAGTTGATAGAACCCTTAGTGTTAAAGGTGTTGACAGAACTTCTCCCTGCCAAGAGATAATATTCTCGCCTCTCGCCTCTCGCCTCTCGCCTCTCGCCTCTCGCCTCTCGCCTCTCGCCTCTAAAAACAATACTTATGCATCGCTTTTGACAGAACATCGATGGTTGGGTCGATAAACTCAAACGCGAGGAACTCGTCTGGCTGGTGGGCTTGATCGATTGAGCCTGGGCCGAGAACTAAGGTCGGGCACAACTGCTGTAGGAAGGGAGCCTCAGTACAGTAGTTTACCGTTTGTGAATCCAGTCCGCAGATCTCTTCCACGCCGCCAATAAATGGGTGGTCATGCTGACATTCGTAGCCAGGGATCGGCTCATGTAGCGGGGTAATAGTGATTCGATCTGGCCATTTGGCTTCTACCTCTTTCAAGGCGCCGCGCAGCATGTTGTCCAAACCGTCTAAGCTGATGCCCGGCAAAGGGCGTACGTCATAGTGCAGTTCGCAACAACCACAGATGCGGTTAGCACTGTCGCCACCATGGATATGGCCAAGGTTCAGAGTAGGGCTCGGGATAGCAAAGCCTGGGTGATGATACTCTTTGATCAGTTTGTCGCGTAGCTGCATTAACGCAAACAGCACTTCATGCATGATCTCAATAGCATTAACGCCCAGTGATGGATCTGAAGAGTGACCAGACTTACCTGTTACTCGCACAGCGTTAGCCACATGCCCCTTATGGCCTCGAATCGGTACCAGGCTGGTTGGTTCACCGATGATGCAGTAGTCAGGCTTGAAAGGTGCATTTTCGGTAAAGTGGCGGGCGCCAAGCATTGTGGTCTCTTCATCACAGGTTGCCAGTATATAAAGAGGCTTAGTCTGCTTGCTCCAATCAACTTTTTTCACGGCCTCTATGATAAAGGCGAAGAAACCTTTCATATCTGCAGTGCCCAAACCGTAAAAGCGGTTATTCGCTTCGGTAAGAGCATGAGGGTCATAATTCCATCGTCCCTGATCGAATGGCACGGTATCACTGTGTCCAGCGAGCAGTAAGCCACCTTCACCACTGCCCTTTTTAGCAATCAGGTTAAATTTGCCTTCTTCTACCTGTGTGACTTCAACGCTGAAGCCGACATCTTTTAGCCATCCAGCCAGTTTTTCAATCACTTTGGCGTTGCCTTCATCCCAACTCGGGTCTGTCGAGCTAATAGAAGAGGTGGAAATCAGGCCACTGTAGACCTCAAGAAAGCTTGGTAATTTCATAATTAGTTTACATTCCCTGTTGACAGAGTACGGTTAAGAAGGTAAAACACATATTAAATCACTTTTATTGAATAAAAAACCAATTAAAGCGAAATAAATTAAATTTATAGTCACTCTTTGAGTGGCGTATTTAGGTCTAAATGGATGTCTCAGATGCTTAAAACCACAATCATAGGCGCAAGCGGTTATACCGGAGCAGAGCTTGCTCTGATGGTGCACAAACACCCTGAACTTACGCTATCAGGTTTGTATGTTTCCGCCAATAGTTTAGATGCTGGGAAAAGTATTGCTGAGCTACACGGTAAGTTAGCCGGAATTATTAGTCATCCGGTACTTCCTCTAACTGATGTGGAAGCTGTCGCTCAAGCGAGTGATGTCGTGTTTTTAGCCACTGCTCATGAAGTTAGCCATGACCTTGCGCCGACGTTTCTCGCTCAAGGGTGCCAAGTTTTTGATTTATCGGGAGCATTCCGCGTTAAGAAAGAAGGCTTCTACGACCAGTTTTACGGCTTTGAACATCAGCACGAAGCTTGGTTAGACAACTCTGTCTACGGTTTAGCTGAATGGAATCAGGATGGTATCAAACAGTGCCAGTTGGTTGCGGTTCCGGGGTGCTACCCAACAGCCTCTCAGCTCGCAATTAAGCCGTTACTGGAAGCTGGTCTTGTTGATGGTTCTCAATGGCCAGTGATCAACGCAACAAGTGGTGTATCTGGTGCAGGTAGAAAGGCGTCGATGACCAATAGCTACTGCGAAGTAAGCCTGCAGCCGTATGGCGTCTTTAATCACCGTCATCAGCCAGAGATTGCTTCACACCTTGGTACTGATGTGATTTTTACGCCTCATCTGGGCAATTTTAAGCGTGGCATTCTAGCCACTATCACAATCAAATTAGCTAAGGATGTGACGGAACAGCAAGTAGCTGAAGCGTTCAACTCCGCTTATCAGGGTAAACCTGCAGTACGACTCACCGCGGACGTACTACCAAGAATTCAAAATGTAGAAAATACACCTTTCTGCGATATCGGCTGGAAGGTTCAGGGTGAGCACATCATCGTAGTATCAGCGATTGATAACTTACTTAAAGGCGCATCAAGTCAAGCGATGCAATGTTTAAATATCCACTACGGATTTCCAGAGTTAACTGCCCTTATTTAGGCACAGAGCTTAAGCAAGTAGGTAAAGGGACGAGTAATGACAGATAACAAATCAACTCCATTAGTGATCAAATTAGGCGGTGCTGCACTGTCTTGTACTGAGACTCTTAGCCAGGTATTTGGCGCGATTGCGAATTACCAGAAGCAGGCTCAGCGACGAATTGTGATCGTCCACGGCGGAGGTTATCTGGTGGACGATCTTATGGCTAAGCTGCAGCTGGAAACAGTGAAAAAGGACGGTCTGCGTGTCACTCCTTATGACCAGATTGGAGTGATTACCGGCGCTCTGGCAGGTACAGCGAACAAGATGCTTCAGGGTCAGGCAATCAAAGATGGCCTTAACGCAGTGGGTTTAAGCCTTGCGGATGGTGGTTTATGCCACGTTGAAGAACTAGACCCAGAACTGGGTGCTGTGGGTAAAGCGACTCCGGGCGACTCAACGGTTTTGCAAGCTATTTTAGCGGCGGGCGCGTTACCCATCATCAGCTCAATCGGTTTAACCGAACAAGGTCAGATGATGAACGTCAACGCAGATCAGGCTGCGGTAGCAGTAGCAGGCGCGCTTGACGCGGAGCTGGTACTGCTGTCAGACGTAAGTGGTGTTCTCGATGGTAAAGGTCATTTGATCAAGAGCTTAGACGAGCAACAGGCACAAAGTCTGATTCAGGGGCAGGTCATTACCGATGGCATGATTGTCAAAGTGAACGCTGCACTTGAAGCTGCCAATGACCTGGGGCGCCCAATTGAAGTCGCTACCTGGCGCTACCCAGAGAAACTCGTTGAGCTGTTTGCTGGACAAAGCATCGGTACACAGTTTCTACCTCAGCAATAAACCAAACAATTTGCTGTAACGCTACTCAGCGGTACAGCCAGAATAACAATCAGGATGTAACCCGTAGCACTGACCGCCAAGCGCAGCGCCGGGATTTTGGAGAAAAGAAAGATGAGCAAAGTTCAAGTAAATAAAGTAGTTGTCGCATACTCTGGCGGTCTGGATACTTCGGTAATTATTCCATGGCTAAAAGAGAACTATGACTGTGAAGTAGTGGCATTCGTTGCGGATGTTGGTCAGGGTGAAGAAGAGCTAGAAGGTATTGAAGCAAAAGCGAAAGCCTCTGGTGCATCTGAGTGTTACATCGCTGACCTGAAAGAAGAGATGGTTGCGGATTACATTTACCCAACGCTAAAAACGGGTGCTTACTACGAAGGTAAATACCTACTGGGTACGTCTATGGCACGTCCAATCATTGCTAAAGCTCAGGTTGAAGTAGCACGTAAAGTTGGTGCAGATGCACTATGTCATGGCTGTACGGGTAAAGGTAACGACCAGGTGCGTTTTGAAGGAGCGTTTGCCGCTCTGGCACCGGATCTACATGTTATCGCTCCTTGGCGTGAATGGGATCTGGTAAGTCGTGAAGAGTGTCTGGATTACCTGGCTGAGCGTAATATCCCTTGTACGGCTTCACTAACGAAAATTTATTCACGTGACGCTAACGCATGGCACATCTCAACAGAAGGTGGTGTTCTGGAAGAAACATGGAATGCTCCTAACGAAGATTGTTGGGCTTGGACAGTCGATCCAGAGCAAGCGCCAAATGAAGCTGAGTACGTAACTCTTAAAGTAGAAAAAGGCGAAGTGGTTGCGGTTGATGGTGAAACAATGACGCCATACAACGCACTGGTTTACCTGAACGACAAAGGTGCGAAGCACGGTATTGGTCGTATCGATATCGTTGAGAACCGTCTGGTAGGTATGAAGTCTCGTGGTTGTTATGAAACTCCAGGGGGCACTATCATGATGGAAGCTCTACGTGCAGTTGAGCAGCTAGTACTGGATAAAACAGCATTTGAGTTCCGTGAAGAGCTTGGCGTGAAAGCTTCCCACCTTGTTTACGACGGTCGTTGGTTCACTCCGCTGTGTAAGTCAATCCTGGCAGCTTCTGAAGAGCTAGCTCAAGACGTTAACGGTGAAGTTGTCGTTAAGCTATACAAAGGCATGGCAACAGTGACTCAGAAGCGTTCTGAAAACAGCTTGTACTGTGAGCAGTTTGCAACCTTCGGTGAAGATGAAGTTTACGATCAGAGCCATGCTGAAGGCTTTATCCGTCTTTACTCGCTATCAAGCCGTATCCGTGCTCTGAACAGCCAGAAAAAGTAATCAGGTAATTGATTAACTGAAAAGCCCGTTTGGTTTCCAAACGGGCTTTTTGCGTTTCTGGCGTATGCTGGATGGTTATTTAACTTATCATGAATAAATATGTAAAAATAATGAATTAATACTTTATTTTTGTCTGGTTTTGCCGTAACTTTGAACCATCATAAAAACTGAATCAGATTCAGAGTCATTTTAAGCAATATAGCTACTAGCACAAATAGTGAGCACAGGTAATCAGGAGAAACGCGATGGCATTATGGGGCGGAAGATTTACCCAAGCGGCAGATACGAGATTCAAAGACTTTAACGACTCATTGCGCTTCGATTACCGACTAGCTGAACAAGATATTGTTGGTTCAATTGCCTGGTCGAAAGCTTTGATGTCTGTAGATGTTCTGAGTGAAGAAGAACAGCAAAAATTAGAGCTCGCTCTGAATGAACTAAAACTAGAGGTGATGGAAGACCCGCACCAGATTCTGCGTTCCGATGCGGAAGACATTCATTCATGGGTTGAGCAGCAATTAATTGGCAAGGTCGGTGACCTGGGTAAAAAGCTACACACTGGTCGTTCACGTAACGATCAGGTTGCGACTGACCTGAAGCTATGGTGTCGTCAGCAAGGCCAGCAACTTTTGATGGCATTGGATCGCCTTCAGGCACAGATGGTATCAGTGGCTAAGCAGCATCAGACCACAGTACTGCCTGGCTATACTCACCTTCAGCGTGCTCAACCGGTGACCTTTGCTCATTGGTGTCTCGCTTATGTTGAAATGTTTGAGCGTGACTACTCGCGTTTACATGATGCGATTACCCGTCTTGATACGTGTCCTCTTGGCTCAGGGGCTCTGGCTGGTACTGCTTATCCAATCGACCGTGAAACTGTGGCTCATAACCTGGGATTCCGTCGTGCGACTCGTAACTCACTTGATTCAGTTTCAGACCGTGACCATGTTATGGAGCTGATGTCTGTTGCTTCTATCTCGATGTTGCACCTGTCTCGTCTTGCTGAAGATATGATCTTCTATAACTCTGGCGAGTCTAATTTCATCGAGCTTGCGGATACAGTAACTTCTGGCTCTTCGCTGATGCCACAGAAGAAGAACCCTGATGCACTCGAACTTATCCGTGGTAAGACTGGTCGTGTATATGGTTCGCTGGCTGGCATGATGATGACAGTGAAAGCTCTGCCACTTGCCTACAACAAAGATATGCAAGAAGACAAAGAAGGTCTGTTCGATGCACTTGATACTTGGAACGACTGTATGGAAATGGCAGCGCTGTGTTTCGACGGTATTAAGGTTAACGAAGAGCGTACTCTGGAAGCAGCGAAGCAGGGCTATGCTAATGCGACAGAACTGGCTGACTACTTGGTAGCGAAGAATATTCCATTCCGTGAAGCTCACCATATCGTAGGTGTAGCGGTTGTTGGAGCGATTGCAAAAGGTTGTGCACTGGAAGAGTTATCGATCGCTGAACTGAAAGAGTTTTCTGATGTGATTGAGGAGGATGTATACGACATCCTGACCATAGATTCATGTCTGGAAAAACGTAGTGCACTGGGTGGCGTTTCACCTAAACAGGTAGCTTACGCGGTAGAGCAAGCAGAAGGGCGTTTGATCAAACGTGATACCTCAGCTGTGAATGTTAGACCTGCACGTTTGACTGACATTGAAGCGCTTGAAGGCATGGTTGCTTACTGGGCAAATATGGGAGAAAACCTACCGCGCTCACGTAGTGAACTGGTACGCGACATTGGTTCATTCGCCGTTGCAGAGCATCATGGTGAGGTGACAGGCTGTGCTTCCTTGTATGTTTACGATTCAGGCTTAGCGGAAATTCGTTCTCTGGGTGTTGAAGCTGGCTGGCAAGGACAGGGGCAGGGCAGCGCGATTGTTCAGTATCTTGTTGAGAAAGCACGCCTGATGGCGATTAAGAAGGTCTTTGTTCTGACTCGTACGCCTGAGTTCTTTATGAAGCAAGCCTTCTTGCCAACTTCAAAGTCACTGCTACCTGAGAAAGTGCTAAAAGATTGTGACCAGTGTCCAAGACAGCATGCTTGTGATGAAGTCGCACTTGAAGTAAATCTTGTTGAGCAATCAATTGCACGTGTGAGCGTTGCGTAAGTAGTTGAATAGAAACGTATCAAAAAAAGATCAAAAAAGATCGTTCATTTTTGGAACTAATGAGAGGAAGCAGGGTCTATTAAAGTACCACTGCTTTTTCTTAGAAGAATCTAAGAAGGCCCCAAACCAGATATTGGTTTTGGGGCTTTTTCTTTTTTAGCCCCCACAAAATTCCACCTGAGCTTTACCCATTATTGTTGGTCTTTATCTTTGCCGTTACGTTTACGCCATGGAAGGATCACAAAGCGCATCCACAAGTGAAGGAAGAGTAAGCCGTTAAAAGCAAAGCCCGCCATGATAAGCGCGATAGACTCAATAGTTTGTGGGTTATCTCTGAACGCAAACCACCACACTATCCAGCACAGAACAGAAAGCACAGTGAGTTGATCCATACACCTTTGGCAGCGGCCAAGTTTTTTCCAGAACCATTGGCTATTTTTGCAGTATTGACATGTCATGCTGGTGGCTTATTGGGTAACATATTGAATTGATAATATCGCAACCAAAGCAGAAAGTGAGAGAAATGATCGAACGTCAACAAACAAAACAGCGCATGAGTCGTATCGTAAAGCACAATGGTGTGATCTACCTATGTGGTCAGGTATGTGCAGATGCGACCCAAGGTATTACTGAACAGACTCAAACCATGCTAGATAAAGTGGAAGAGCTACTACTGGAAGCGGGCAGCGATAAAGAACATATGCTTTCTGCAACTATCTATCTGAAAGATATGAAAGATTTTCAGGATATGAACGCGGTATGGGATGCTTGGGTGCCGGAAGGTCATGCTCCAGCACGCGCTTGTGTTACCGCTGATATGGCTCGTGAGGCGTTACTGGTTGAGATCTCGGTAATTGCGGCAGAGAAGTAGTTTGCGCGCTGATTGAGATATAAAAAAA
>NZ_AEVS01000086.1 GCF_000189255.1 Vibrio brasiliensis LMG 20546
TTAGTAAAGTAACAGACTTAATTTTCGTTTTAATCTTATAACTGTCTTTCAGTACATTCAGCGGCGAGTTATCTGCACGAATAGCTGTATTGTACTGCGAGAACACTTTGTTATTAGACATGACATTTACCGTATCCAGCATTTCCTGGATAGTCTGCCAGTCGTATGACTCATAGTTAATAACAAACTTCGCAAGATTATATTTTGTTTCTGCCTCCTGATAGGTTTGCTTTGCTCCTGATAATTGCGGTGCAATATCTGTATAGCCCGTATTGTTATCCACACGAATAACAAAAGGAACGGCAGTCTTTAACGGAGACAAAAAAGCGATGGCTGCTGCAAGAGCAATATTGGAAATCAACAGCACAACAGCAATTCGCGTAATAAACTTGGCTTTACCCTGGACGGTTGCTATTTCATTACGCTCAAACTGCTTGACAGCATCAAAATTTGCTTGTTTTCTTTCTTTATATCAATT
>NZ_AEVS01000085.1 GCF_000189255.1 Vibrio brasiliensis LMG 20546
TTACTTCTTGAGCGACGGGCTTTTTTACTGTCTTTGTTCCGGATTTAGCTTAGCTGACCTGTTGCTTCAAACTCTTCAAGTTTCGCTGCATATGGCTGTAGGTCACCGATATTCTCTTTTACCCACTCTGGGTTGTAGTAAGTATCTAAGTAACGTTCGCCGCTATCACACAGTAGCGTCACAATCGAACCTTTTTCACCGCGTGCTTTCATTTCGCTGGCTAGCTGAAGTACGCCGTATAAGTTTGTACCTGTTGACGCACCCACTTTACGACCAAGAATTTTTTCTAGCCAGTGAGCGGTTGCTACGGACGCTGCGTCGGCAATGGTGCGCATTTCGTCAACCACGCCAGGGATAAAGCTTGGCTCAACACGAGGGCGGCCAATGCCTTCAATCTTACTACCACAGTCGCCAGTAATGTTTTTGTTACCTGTTTTAAAGTAGTCGTGGAACACTGAGTTTTCAGGGTCGACAACACACAATTTAGTATCGTGTTGCTGGTAACGAATAAAACGGCCAATCGTCGCTGATGTACCACCAGTCCCCGGGCTCATTACTACCCAGGCAGGAACCGGGTGATCTTCCATTTCCATCTGGCTAAAGATTGAGTTGGCAATGTTATTGTTACCACGCCAGTCGGTAGCACGCTCGGCATAAGTAAATTGATCCATGTAGTGACCATTCAGTTCCTCAGCCAGACGGTGGGACTCTGCATAGATCTGGTCTGAACGATCAACCAGGTGGGCTTTACCACCGTAAAACTCGATCTGTTCAATCTTCTTGCGCGCCGTACATTTAGGCATAACTGCGATAAACGGTAGACCAAGTAGACGTGCAAAGTAAGCTTCTGAAACAGCTGTGCTGCCTGAGGATGATTCGATGATGGTTGTTTCTGGACCAACCCAGCCGTTACAAATCGCGTAAAGGAAAAGGGAGCGAGCAAGACGATGCTTTAGAGAACCAGTAGGATGCGTACTTTCATCTTTTAAATAGACATCAATGCCATCGATGCTTGGTAGATCAAGTTTAATCAAGTGAGTATCAGCACTGCGTTGGTAATCCGCTTCGATTTTACGAACAGCATTGTTAATCCAGTTATGGTCAGTACACATAGGGTTTCTCCTTAGAATCGTTATAGGTTTAATTTATCGATTTAGCTGGAGAAAAACTTTGCTATTTTTGCTCTAGTTTGCTTTATTTGGAGAAAATATTTCTCCAAATGTACTTGTATGGAAATTGAACTGGATAAAACTGACCGAAAAATACTCGATCTGTTACAAAACGATGGCACGCTCTCTCTTAACGACCTTGCTGAGGCGGTAAATCTAACCACCACGCCTTGTTGGAAGCGATTAAAAAAGCTCGAAGAGGCTGGGGTGATTCAAAAGCGGGTTGCGCTGCTTAACCCTGAAAAGTTAGACCTGTCATTTACGGCCTTTGTACTGGTAAAAACCAGTGACCATTCACATGAGTGGTATAGCCGTTTCGTCTCTACAGCTTCTGAGTTTCCTGAGGTAATGGAGTTTTATCGTATGGCTGGGGAGTATGACTATATGATGAAGGTACTGGTCAAAGACATGCAGTGTTTTGACCACTTTTATAAGAAACTGGTCAATTCGGTTGAAGGTATCTCCAATGTCACTTCTACCTTTGCAATGGAACCATTAAAGTACACCACAGCTTTGCCAATCTGCAGCAACTAAAAAAGCCTCCGGTCGGAGGCTTTTTGCTTAATTGGTAAAGCGCATTACGCCTTCTTGGACAGCGGTGGCAACAAGGTCACCATTGCGATTGTAAATCTCACCGCGAACCAAACCACGGGTATTACTTGCTGTCGGGCTCTCTATCGCGTAAAGCAACCAATCGTCGACTTTGAACGGGCGATGGAACCAGATTGAATGGTCGATCGTCGCGACCTGAAACTTAGGAGTCATCAAGGAGACGCCATGGGGATGAAGTGCAGTGACCAGGAATCCCCAATCCGATGCGTAACCAAGTAAGTACTGGTGGATCAGCTGGTTGTCTGGCACCGTACCGTTAGCCTTGATCCATAGGTACTGCTTCGGCTCAGCCTTTTCAGGTTTGAGCGGATTGACTACCGTCACTGGACGCATCTCGATGGGTTTTTCACCGCAGAAAGTTTTCTGTAACTTTTCTGGCAGTAAGTGAGCGATTTGCGAGGCAAGCTCAGACTCTGAAGCAAAGTTTTCTGGTCCCGGAATATCCGGCATAACATTCTGATGTTCGAAGCCAGGTGCATCACCATGGTAAGAGGCCGTCAGGTAGAAAATAGGGCGGCCATTTTGAATTGCTTTAACACGGCGGGTGCTAAAACTACGACCATCACGTAGGTTCTCTACATCATAAATGATCGGCTTTTCGGGATTACCAGGGTAGAGGAAGTAACTGTGAAATGAGTGAACAGTTCTGTCAGGGTCGACGGTATAGCGGGCTGCTGAGAGTGCCTGGCCAATTACCTGGCCACCATAAACTTGTGGCAGGCCGAGGTTTTCACTCTGACCTCTAAAAAGTCCTTCTTCAAGCTTTTCTAATTGCAATAAATCCAATAACTCGTTTAGAGGTTTACTCATGATTGTGACCTTGTAATACGATGTTTCGGTATATTTTACGCAGTTACTGACAAATAAAACAGCTGTTTAAATTTTTAATGTCATCGTAAATCTAGCATAGTCAAAACATTGTCAATAGTTGTACTTGTGCAATGACATTCACATAATTGCCACCTATAATCCTCGCGAATTTAATCAGTTATTGAGAGGCTTTATGAAAAAGGCACTAGCGTTAGTGATGTCGGTTGTATTGGGTGCAGTTTTGGTAGGTTGTCAGTCTTCAGATAAACAGGACCAGCCACAAGTGGATTCAGTTACAGGTACACTGGCTTACCGTGAGCGTATTGCATTACCTGACAATGCAGTAGTGACGGTTACGCTACAAGATATCTCTCTGGCAGATGCTCCGACTAAGGTGATTGCAAAACATCGCTTCGAAACGAATGGTGCGCAAGTACCTTTTGAGTTTGACCTGGCGTACGATACTAACAAGATTGAAGCTCGTCATCGTTACAGCGTCAGCGCACGCATTGAAGTTGACGGTAAACTTCGTTTTATCACCGATACCTCATACCCAGTGATCACTGATAACGCGCAAACAGATAACGTAAATCTACGTTTAATCGGCGTGGGTAACTAAATATCAATCAATGGCAGCCTTTAAGGCTGCCATTGATACTTTCTTAAACTCAACTTTCCTTGCTCGCTTACTTCAATTCCTTCCGCTAACAATTTGGTCCTTTGCCTGACTAAATCTTGTCCTTTTAGCGAAATCTTTCCCTGACTATTTACGACTCGGTGCCAAGGTAGTTTTGAACCCTGAGGCAGATTACCGAGTGCTTTGCCAACGTGGCGTGCATAACCGGGATAACCTGCGCGTTTTGCGATCTCACCGTAAGTCGTGACATTTCCACACGGAATTTGGTGAATTACAGCAAAGATTTGCATTAAAAACTGGTCCATAATCAGAGTGTCCTAGTACAGAGTTCCAAGGAATGGATAAGGAGAGGGCATGGTATTTTCTACATTTCAGTTCTTAGTAACGACCCTATTGGCCGTTGTTTGCGCGCGGAGTATCAGCCTCAGTGAAGGGGATATTCCGGTGCTGGCTCTAATCATACCTGCATTGTGGATCTTTCCTCAAGGCGGTGTCGCTGGATTGGCGCTGATGGCTGCAATGACCACTTACGGTCTGACACTACCTCATCAACCGTTTACGCTTTCTGTCAGCTTGTGGGTTCTGTTCCCATTGCTCATGGTCGCGTTTTCTAAACGCAGTAGCTTGGCTGTGGTACTAACCAGTGCGCTGATCGTATCCACTCTTATGGTGGGCATCATGGTTACCCAAGCTGGTGGCAAGCTTGCTGGCGAACCTGTCATTACTTTTGTTCAGATCGCCTCAGTGGTCGTAATCTGGTGGTCAGTGTCACACTGGAAACCTTCAAACAGACATAGCTGGTGGGCCTTAGGATTGATATTACCGTTATGGATAGCGGATTTATCCTATGCCGTATTAGTCGCACTATGTATTACCGGTATCATGGCTTCTATGGAGAGTATGTCCAAACTGAGCTCATTCCGTTGGAGTAAACTGCTTTGTTGGACGTTGCCTACGGTAGGGTTTGCCGCTCTGGTTGTTACACCTACGATTGAAGTGCCGAATCCGGTATTTGTCGTCTGGATCTGTTTGCTTGGTACGGCATGGATGACTGATTACATACTGCGTAGTGTCGAACAAGAACAGGATATATAAATAGTCAATCAAAATGCTATGAGTATGCGGTTGGCATATTCAATCAGTTGTGTCAGAATTGCGCATGATTTAAACGGATAGGAACTAATTACGTGCTTCAGATCACGCAAGTACCTGTTTGTATACCAATTTAGCGTTGCTACTGGCGGTGATTTTTGTCCCGCCGTGTTGCTAGCATGAGCAACTTTAATAATTATTAATTCATAACTATTCAAACAGGAACAAGCTAGGATGGCTTACCTTTGGCGCATGTGGTTTTTCTTTTCTTGCATGCTACTGATACCTACTACATATGCGGGCACTAAGTACAAAGTTGCGATGGAGGCGGATGACGTAGTTTCGCGCATCCTTTTTGACGCCGTTTCTGAACGCTTTGGTCTGCAGGTAGAGTATGTCTATTATCCTAGTTTCAACGCCATTCTTAATGCAGTTAAAACTTCAGAGGCAGATTTTGCCGCCAACGTGACTTATACAGAAGCACGGGCTGCGTTGTTTGAGTTTTCTAGTCCAACCAATATTGAATACACCTATCTATATAGCCTGACGAACGCCAACTTAGATCAGGTTGCTACGGTAGGGGTGCCTGCTGGTACCATTTATGGTGAACTGATTCGCGCTAACTACCCAGAAATGACTCTGGTTGAATACCGGGGTCATGAGCACGCTAAATCCTTAATTGAAACGCGTCAGGTTGATGGTGTCATTGATGCGATTAATCAGCTTAAACCTATGCTGCTCGCCGGATTTGATGCTCAGCTACTCAATCACCAGTTAACAATCAAGCCAGTCTCTATCGTGTCGCCAAAAGGTAAGCATCAGAAGCTGCTCAAAACCATCGAAAGTTATGTTCATGGAGCACAGGTACAGAAGCTGTTGCGTGAATCGGTGAAGCAGTACCAGTTTGACTTAAGAAAACAGGCACTTCGCCAAGCGGTCATTGATAGTCGGATAAATTATCAAAAGCCGTTAAGAGTCAAAATAGAGAACATAGGTCAGTACGCCACCTATCATCCGGATGGTTCAATTACCGGTATAACCGCAGATGTGGTCTTACAGGCGTGTGAAATTTTGATGTTGAAATGTAATCTTGTCAGCACTTCCGATGAATCTTGGGAGAGCATGTACCATGATTTGATAGATCAGAATATTGATATTTTGTCGCCAATCGCCATTTCCGAGTCACGTAAAAACATCGCCTATTTTTCAGCACCTTATTATTATCCTGAAGCGATTTTAGTTAAGAGGGAAGGGTACAAAGACAATGTGTATAGTAACGTTTCTGAGTTGATCGCTGAGCGTATCGGCGTGATTAGAGATGATTTCTATCAGGAATTACTTTCTCAGCGCTTACCAAACAAAGCGCTGCACGCGTATCCAAGCGGAGATTCAATATTTGACGCTTTATTAGCTGGAGAAATAGATTATCTTGCGGCCAGCCGTGCTAACTTCAATACTCGCCTGCGTGAATCCAATGATCTATTACCTCTGGCGGAAGAGACATTGATTGGTAGCTACTATCAATCACCTATTGCAATAGGCTTTGCCAGAAACGAGCTAGGGGAGATATTGGCGCCCTTGTTCTCACGAGCAATCAAAATGATTGATGTAGAGCGAATCATAGGCAAATACGATTACCAACCGAACTGGAAAGCAACGCTACACGCAGAACAGGCTTTTTCACGAAAGAGTCAAATCTTATTCGTAATGGTGTTGGGCTTCTTAGTGGTGGTCGCTATGTACCTGCACAGTCAGTCTAACACCGACAATCTGACCAGATTACGAAACCGTCGCGCGTTGAAACAGCGTTATCGCAGTGGCATCAATGGTGATGAAACACTGATTTATCTGGATGTAAATCGCTTTAAGCAGATTAACGACAACTATGGCCATGAAGTCGGTGACCAGGTTCTTAAGACAGTGGCCGATTACATTAGTCGTTACTGGCGTGGTACCAGCTATCGGATTGGTGGTGATGAGTTTGTTCTTGTCGGCAAAGCCGATCAGGAAGATGTCGTGAGGCTAAAGCGAAAGTTCGCGTCTGTTCCTTTTGTATCACAGGATAATTCTATCTCTTTTGAAGTCTCTCTCGCATACGGCGCTTCATATTCGGGAAGGAGCTTTATGAGTATCGAAGAGGTGATTCATGAAGCGGATGTGGAAATGTATCAGCATAAACAGTCTCAGGCTGAAGGTGCTCATAGTGTGAGAAAAGCTGCAAAAGTGATTCGTCTTAACCAATAGTGGTTACTCACTAAGCAGTTGAATCGAAAAGATGACTTTTCTGGCTTGTTTGACTTGAAATAGCCCTGAGGATGACTGATAATCCCCTCACTCCTTAGCCATGCTAAGAAAAAGAATCTATGGAGGCCCTGGTCCTCCCGCAACAATAGCTCGTGAACTCGGTCAGGTCCGGAAGGAAGCAGCCGCAGCGAGTGACTTGTGTGCCGGGATGTGGCTGGGGCTTCCACCCATTAAAAACGCCGCTTTTATTAGCGGCGTTTTGCTATCTGCTACTTTTTAACTTAAATCCTTTCCTTTTTGTCTAAACATTAGAATTCTCGTTTAGAACTTATTCCAACCCGCGTTAACTATTTTCCGTCCGTCAGATTGTTCTGATAAAAAAATCTAAATGAACCCGCATGTATTAATGATGGGAATATCTATTATTTGGTTGATAATGGGGATTAATGTCTGAAATATGATAATTAGACTTTGGTAAATTTAAGTGAAGTGACTAAGTTCACAGAACCTACTTTTATCAAAGGCAAATGTAGCTAAGTGTTAGCTGGATTGCATTACTTTTGTAAATTTTTCCGCACAATATATAGCATAAGATGCTAAAAAAGCTTCTTATTAGATAATTTGGCACTTCAATCTACGTCGGAAAGAATTTTTATTTCATTTATCTAATTAATTCTTAGTTCCTAGTGATTATTACCAATTTATTGACGTAATCGCGTATATATACGACTTTTTGCTACATTTTTATGGCAAATTACTTCAATGGTTGCTAATGTGTGCCGCAATCTTTGTATTAATTTAGATTTTTATGCTTAATTTTTTGAGCAAAACAGTTCTAAATCACTGGCCGTTCTGGTGAGATACAAAGAAGTCATGGATGCAATACATAAAACTCGGAGTTTAATGCATGTACAAGAATAAAATCACACAAGCCCTACTTCTAGGTGCTGGATTGGCAGTGGCTGCCACTTCTACTACTACACTTGCAGCAGATGTTCCTGCTGGCACTCAACTAGCTAAAGTTCAAGAACTGGTCCGTGGTAACGGTACTGAAGTAGCGTCTCTTGATCCGCACAAAGTTGAAGGTGTTCCAGAGTCACACGTTCTACGTGACCTGATGGAAGGGCTAGTGATTCAAGACGGTCCAGGTAACACAATCCCTGGTGCTGCTGAGTCTTGGACTACAGAAGACAACCAAACTTTCACTTTCAAGATCCGTAAAGACGCAAAATGGTCTAACGGTGACCCAGTAACTGCTTACGACTTTGAATACAGCTTCAAACGTGCTGCAGATCCAGCAACAGCTTCTCCTTATGCTTGGTACATCGAATACACCAAGATGAAGAACGCTAAAGACATCATTGCTGGCAAAAAAGACGTAAGTGAGCTTGGTGTTAAAGCTGTTGACGATCACACTCTAGTTCTAGAAACAGAAGTACCACTACCTTACTTTGTTAAGATGATGGCACACACTACGATGTACCCAGTTCACAAAGCTACAGTAGAGAAATTCGGTAGCAACTGGACTAAACCAGGTAACTTCGTGGGTAACGGTGCATACGTACTGTCTGACTGGGTTGTGAACGAAAAGATTGTTCTTGAGCGCAACACAAATTACTGGGATAACAAAGATACAGTAATTGATAAGGTAACTTTCCTACCTATCGAAAACCAAAACGCGGAAATGAACCGCTTCCTATCTGGTGAAATTCACCTAACATACGAAGTGCCAAACGAGCAGTTCCGTCGTCTGTCTAAAGATTACCCAGAAAACGTAGTGGTTTCTCCAAACCTATGTACTTACTACTACGGCTTCAACACTCAACGTCCTCCATTCGATGATGTTCGTGTACGTAAGGCTCTTTCTTACACAATCGACCGTGACATCATTACTAAAGCAATTCTTGGTCAAGGCCAGAAACCTGCTTTCGCTCTAACTCACAGCGGTATTACTGGTTTCGCACCAGAAGCACCTGAGTATGCAGAGCTATCTCAAAAAGAGCGTATTGCTAAAGCAAAAGAACTGTTAGGAGAAGCAGGCTTTGGTCAAGGCAAACCTCTAGACTTCACTCTTCTTTACAACACATCTGAGAACCACAAGAAGATCGCTGTAGCGGTACAATCTATGTGGAAGAAATCTCTGGGTGGTTTTGTAAACGTTAAGCTAGAAAACCAAGAGTGGAAAACGTACCTAGACAGCAGTAAGCAAGGCAACTTTGATGTTCGTCGTGCAGGCTGGTGTGCGGACTACAACGAAGCATCTACATTCCTAGCAATTGCTATGACTGAGAACGGTTCGAACGATCAGAAATACTCAAGCGACGTATTTGATAAAGCAATGAACGATGCGGTTAACGTAGCTAAGACAGAAGATGAGCGTAACAAGTTCTACGCAATCGCTGAAGCTCAGCTTGCGCAAGACATGCCAATCGCTCCAATTTACCAGTACGTTCAGCCACGCCTAGTGAGCACAGCAGTAGGCGGCTATCCTGATCAAAACCCTCAGGACAATATCTACTCAAAAGATATGTACATCAAAAGCAAATAGTAAATTGAAGTAGATTTGAGTGCGCCCGTAGCTCGCGCTATGGGCGCACTTTTTTAGATGTGAGATGCATTATGTTGAAGTTAATTTTTACTCGTATTGTGGAAGCAATTCCTACCTTACTTGTCCTAATAACCGTTTCGTTTTTCCTTATGCGTTTTGCTCCAGGTAACCCTTTTTCATCTGAAAAAACTTTGCCACCTGAAGTAATGCAGAACATCAACGAGAAGTACGGCCTGGATAAGCCCCTTTTTGAACAATACACCACCTATTTAGGCAATATTTTGCAAGGTGATTTTGGCCCATCATTCAAGTACAAAGACTACACAGTAAATGAGTTAGTCGCTGAAGCACTACCGGTTTCAGCAAAAGTGGGCTTCTATGCGTTTATTTTTACCGTAATCGTCGGTGTGGCGGTTGGTACGCTAGCTGCGCTAAAACAGAATACCTGGCTTGACTATTCGGTCATGTCAACGTCCATGATAGGGGTGGTGTTGCCCTCCTTCGTGTTCTCGCCCGTTCTGATCTATATCTTCTCAATTGGTTTAGGCTGGTTCCCGGCCGGCGGTTGGAACGGTGGTGCAATCGAGTACATGGTTCTGCCTGTTCTGGGTATGTCATTCCTGTACATCGCTACCTTTGCGCGTATTACACGTGGTTCAATGATCGAAACGTTGAACAGTAACTTTATCCGTACAGCGCGAGCGAAAGGCTTGAGCTACCGTTACATTATTCTTAAGCACGCACTTAAGCCTGCGCTGCTTCCTGTAGTGTCTTACATGGGTCCTGCATTCGTAGGTATCATTACTGGTTCTGTTGTAATCGAAACAATTTTTGGCCTGCCAGGCATTGGTAAGCTATTCGTAAACGCAGCATTTAACCGTGACTACTCGCTAGTAATGGGAATTACCATTCTAATTGGTTTCCTATTCATCCTATTCAACGCTGTCGTTGATATCTTGCTAGCGTTAATAGACCCGAAAATCCGTTACTAACAGGGACGTATCGTTATGTTAACGAAAAAAGAGAATCTAGAAGCGATCGAAAAATTCTCAGAGAATCTAGAGATTGAAGGTCGTAGTTTGTGGCAAGACGCCCGTATCCGTTTTATGCGTAACAAAGCGGCAATGGTGAGTCTGCTAATTCTATTCATCATGACATTGGCAGTCATTTTCCTGCCAATGATCGCACCTTATACCTTCGATGATACTGACTGGTATGCGATGCACGTTGGACCAAGCGCGGAACACTGGTTTGGTACTGATAGCTTAGGTCGTGACCTATATGTACGTACCCTTATTGGTGGTCGTATCTCGTTAATGGTTGGTGTACTAGGTGCGCTTGTCGCTGTACTTATTGGTACACTTTACGGCGCGGCATCTGGCTTCATTGGCGGCAAAGTAGACCGTCTGATGATGCGTGTACTAGAGATCCTATACGCGGTTCCATTTATGTTCCTGGTTATCGTACTAGTAACCTTCTTTGGCCGTAACATCATCCTTATCTTCGTAGCGATTGGTGCGATTGCTTGGCTTGATATGGCGCGTATTGTACGTGGTCAGACTCTAAGCTTGCGTAGCAAAGAATTCATCGAAGCGGCTCACGTATGTGGTGTAAGTAAATGGAAGATCATTACTCGTCACATCGTACCGAACGTACTGGGTATCGTAGCGGTTTACTCAACGCTGCTAATCCCAAGCATGATTCTGACTGAGTCATTCTTATCATTCCTTGGTCTTGGCGTTCAGGAGCCAATGACAAGTTGGGGCGCATTACTCCAAGAAGGGTCACAAACAATGGAAATTGCTATCTGGCAACTTGCATTCCCGGCAGCCTTTATGGTCGTGACTCTGTTCTGCTTCAACTATGTTGGTGATGGTCTGCGCGACGCGCTTGACCCGAAAGACCGCTAATTAAAAATATAAAGATTAAGGAAGCAATGATGAGTCTATTAGATGTCAAAGACTTGCGTGTCGAATTTACCACACAAGATGGTATCGTCACCGCTGTAAACGATTTGAACTTCTCACTAAACCAGGGCGAAACGCTTGGTATCGTGGGTGAGTCTGGTTCAGGTAAATCTCAAACAGTATTCGCTATCATGGGCCTGTTAGCTAAAAACGGCATCATTTCTGGTAGCGCAAAGTTTGAAGGTAACGAAATCCTGAACCTTCCAGAAGCTGCTCTGAACAAAGTTCGTGCAGAGCAGATTGCGATGATTTTCCAAGACCCAATGACGTCACTTAACCCATACATGAAGGTAAGTGATCAGTTGATGGAAGTTCTGATGCTGCATAAAGGTATGGGCAAAGCTGAAGCTTTCGAAGAGTCAGTGCGCATGCTAGAAGCGGTAAAAATTCCTGAAGCTCGTAAGCGTATTACCATGTACCCACATGAGTTCTCGGGCGGTATGCGTCAGCGTGTAATGATTGCAATGGCGCTGCTATGTCGTCCTAAACTGCTTATCGCTGATGAACCAACTACGGCGTTGGACGTAACGGTTCAGGCTCAGATCATGGATCTGTTGAATGAACTGAAACAAGAGTTCAACACTGCAATCATCATGATTACCCATGACCTGGGTGTTGTTGCGGGTTCATGTGACAAGGTATTGGTAATGTATGCTGGTCGTACGATGGAGTACGGCACAGTAGATGAAATCTTCTATAACCCAAGTCACCCATACGCGGAAGGTCTGCTTAAAGCGATTCCTCGCCTTGATACTGAAGGTGAAATCCTACCGACGATTCCGGGCAACCCACCAAACTTGCTACGTTTGCCAACAGGCTGTCCGTATCAAGAGCGTTGCCACCGTGTAATAGATCGTTGTAAGCGTGAAACGCCAATTCTGACTCCATTTGGAGATGGCCGTCAGCGTGCATGTTTTTCTGATTGGGAGGCTTGGAGCAAATGAGTGTAGATAAATCGCTATTACTGGACGTAAAGAATCTTAAAGTTCACTTTAATATCGCAGCCAAGTCAGCTTGGCCTTGGGCAAAGCCTGCAAACCTTAAAGCCGTAGACGGTGTTAACGTTCGTCTATATGAAGGTGAAACACTGGGCGTAGTAGGTGAGTCAGGTTGTGGTAAGTCGACATTTGCTCGCGCAATTATCGGTTTGGTGGAAGCAACTGACGGTGACGTTATGTGGCTTGGTCAGGATCTGACTAAGATGCAAGAAGTACAACGTCGTGAAACTCGTAAAGAGATTCAGATGATTTTCCAGGACCCTCTGGCATCACTAAACCCACGTATGACGGTTGGTGATATCATCGCTGAGCCTCTTGAAACTTTCTACCCAGAACTGTCTAAGGTAGAAGTAAAAGATCGCGTTAAAGAGATGATGGCAAAAGTAGGTCTACTGCCTAACGTTATCAACCGTTACCCGCACGAGTTCTCTGGTGGTCAGTGTCAGCGTATCGGTATTGCCCGTGCACTGATTCTTAAGCCTAAGATGATCATCTGTGATGAGCCAGTATCAGCACTGGATGTATCGATTCAGGCTCAGGTAGTTAACCTGCTTAAAGAATTGCAGAAAGAGCTGGGTCTTTCACTGGTATTTATCGCGCACGACTTGTCAGTCGTTAAACACATTTCAGATCGTGTACTGGTCATGTACTTGGGTAATGCGGTTGAACTGGGCGAAGCAGAAGCACTGTTCGCTGATCCAAAGCACCCATACACGCGTGCTTTGATGTCTGCGGTACCAATCCCTGATCCTAAACTAGAACGTAATAAGCAGATTGAGATGCTTGAGGGTGATTTACCATCACCAATTAGTCCTCCTTCAGGTTGTGTGTTCCGTACACGTTGTCCTCAGGCAACGGATGCGTGTGCACAAACGAAACCGACCATCGAAGGTAACGACACTCACGCAGTATCATGTTTGCACGTTAGCGTATAATTTACGCTCAAAGCTATAATCAGCGCGGCTTCCTTTAAGGGAGCCGCGCTTTTTTGTATCGGTTGTATTACAACGTCGTCCGGTTCCATTCAAAATATTCGAACAACTAAGCCAACGCTGTCTAATTATCTCAGGCAAATTTTTTTTTATACTAATCTCATCAACATATGCGGGTTAGGAGCGAAAAGATGGGTAAGTTAGTCGAAGGTGTGTGGCAAGACGTTTGGTATGACACCAAATCAAGCAATGGCAAATTTGTCAGGGAAGATGCCGGTTTTCGCGATTGGATCCGAAACCAGCCTGACGCTAAGTTCCAGCCAGAGTCGGGCCGATATCATCTCTATGTATCGTTAGCTTGTCCCTGGGCGCATCGCACCCTCATTTTCCGTAAGCTGAAAGGTCTTGAAGAACATATTGATGTCACTGTTGTCTGTCCGGATATGATGTCAGAAGGCTGGCAAATGGGGTTACCGGAGCCACTATTTGGCCATACGCGCTTACATCAAATCTACACCGAAGCTAAGCCTGATTACACAGGACGAGTTACGGTACCTGTATTATGGGACAAAAAGCACAATACGATTGTTAGTAACGAGTCGTCGGAAATTATCCGCATGTTTAACTCTGAGTTTAACCATATCACCGGAAACACGGATGATTACTACCCAGAATCAGCACGTGAGCTTATTGACGAATGGAATGCCTATGTCTATCCACATGTAAATAATGGTGTTTATCGCTGTGGTTTCGCAACCACACAAGAGGCATACGAAGAAGCCTATAACCATCTGTTTGAGTCACTAGACAGACTGGAAGCCCATTTGGCTAAAAACCGCTACCTGGCTGGAGACAGCTTAACTGAAGCGGACTGGCGACTTTTTACCACTCTCATTCGGTTTGATGCGGTTTACGTCGGACATTTTAAATGTAATAAGAAGCGGATTGCCGACTATCCGAACCTGAATGGATATATGAAAGAGCTCTATCAGGTACCGGGGATTAAAGAGACAACCGATTTCTACCATATCAAACGTCACTATTACTTCAGTCACACGGGCATCAATCCGACTCAAGTCGTGCCGAAAGGCCCAGAGCTTGACTTGGAATCGGCTCATGGTCGGGAACAGCTCTAGTTACTAACCCATAATAAATAGCGTCACTCGGTGGCGCTTTTTATTTTTTTGTTTTACACCGTCAATCACGAAATTCGCTGCGATATTGCATAAACTAATGATAGTAAAGCCGAAGTTTGAGGAACTGAGGTATGGATATCAGCGGATTGTTTAATGGCGACCACCTGACATGGAATCTATTTGTTTCCTTGCTGCTTGGAGCCATTGTTGGCACTCAGCGCGGCTGGGTGATGCGAAATAGCGTTGAGGGAAGTCGGGTAGCGGGTATTCGCACGTTTTCCTTAGTCGGCTTACTTGGCGGTTTGACGGCTATTTTAGCCAAGCTATATAGTCCGTTGCTGATTGGCTTCGCGCTGATCGCGTTAGTCATTTTGGCCTGTATTGCTTTTGTCGTTCAGCAGAAGAGAAGTGACGATGTAAGCATTACTGGTGTCGTCAGTTTACTGGTCACTTTTGTGCTGGGAATTCTGGCTGTTTCTGGCGAGGCAGTCTTGGCGGTGGCGGCGGCTGTTATTACTGCGGTGGTACTCGATAACAAAAAGGAACTCCATCAAGCGCTACAGCGGCTTAAAGAGTACGAGCTCGATGCCGGACTGCGTTTGCTGTTGATATCGATTGTCCTGTTACCTCTATTACCCAACCAAACCTATGGCCCCTGGAATGCTCTCAACCCCTATGAAATATGGTGGATGGTGGTACTGATTGCCAGTATCTCATTTGTTGGTTACTTCGCGATAAAAATCGGTGGCGCGAAACGAGGCATCCTGTTTACATCAGTATTTGCAGGCCTCAGCTCTTCAACAGCGCTGACATTACAATTCTCACACCTATCCCGTGAGCAACCGGCTATTAGCCCATTGCTTGCCAGTGGTATCCTTTTAAGTTGTGGCACCATGTTCCCGCGCTTACTGATTGTTCTTTCGGTAATTAGCCCCCAGTTGGTTCACTTGTTATGGCCGATTGTACTGACAATGATGCTGGCACTCTACCTTCCGGCCTGGTGGGTATGGAACAGAAGTGAACTCAGCAACATCGAGCCATCGAACAAACAGGCTAATCCATTAGCACTGCAGTCTGCGCTGTTTTTTGGTGTCGTGCTGGCAGTCATTATGTTGTTGTCGCAGGCGTTATTGCAATGGTTTGGTGATGCAGGGGTTTTATTGCTATCCGCCTTGTCCGGTATTACCGATGTTGACGCAATTTCTTTAGCCCTAGGGCGTCAAAGCACAGGTTCATTGAGTTCTACGACGGCCGTACTGGGTATCCTGATTGCGGCTTCGGTCAATACCGTGGTTAAAATGGCAATGGTTGTTTCGATTGGTGATAAGGCTTTGTGGGTGAGGGTAGCACCTGTAATGATCGGCTGTGTCGTGGCAGGCGCCGCAGTGTACCTGGCATTACATTAATCTATGCAGAGATAAAACAAACCCCCGCATTTGCGAGGGTTTGTGTAGGCCAAAACAGAAGCGGAAAATTAGTTAACCACTTTCTCTTTTGCTTGTTCTGCCTGGTCAGCCTGAATCGCTGTTAGAGCAACTGTGTATACGATGTCGTCAACTAGAGCGCCGCGAGACAGATCGTTTACTGGCTTACGCATGCCCTGAAGCATTGGACCGATAGACACTAGGTCAGCTGAACGCTGTACCGCTTTGTAAGTTGTGTTACCAGTGTTTAGGTCTGGGAATACGAATACCGTCGCTTTACCTGCTACCGGAGAGTTAGGCGCTTTAGAAGCGGCAACGTTTTCCATGATAGCTGCGTCGTACTGTAGAGGACCGTCGATAACGAGATCTGGACGTTTCTCTTGAGCGATCTTAGTCGCTTCACGTACTTTATCTACGTCTGCACCTTTACCAGATTCACCAGTAGAGTAAGAGATCATAGCAACGCGTGGTTCGATACCAAATGCTGCTGCAGAGTCAGCAGATTGGATAGCGATTTCAGCTAACTGTTCAGCAGTCGGATCTGGGTTGATCGCACAGTCACCGTAAACCAGTACCTGATCAGGTAGTAGCATGAAGAAAACAGAAGATACGATAGACGCATCAGGTGCAGTCTTGATGATCTGGAACGGAGGAACGATAGTGTTTGCCGTTGTGTGAACAGCACCTGAAACCAGACCGTCTACTTCGTCATTCTCAAGCATCATAGTGCCAAGGAATACTGAATCTTGTAGCTTCTCGCGAGCAACAACTTCTGTCATACCTTTAGCGCCACGTAGCTCAACCAGACGAGCAACGTAGTTTTCACGTACTTCATCAGAGTTGATGATAGTTACGCCAGCACCTAGTTCAACGCCTTGTTGCGCAGCAACACGTTTGATCTCTTCTGGGTTACCAAGAAGCACACATTCAGCGATACCACGCTCTGCACAGATAGCCGCAGCTTTAACTGTACGTGGCTCATCACCTTCAGGAAGAACGATACGTTTACCTGCTTTACGAGCGAACTCAGTTAGCTGGTAACGGAATGCTGGAGGGCTTAGACGACGAGACTTCTGAGTACCTTCAGTCATAGACTCGATCCAGTTGCCATCGATGTTGCCAGCCACGTGCTCGTTAATGAACTCGATACGCTCTTTATCGTCAGCAGGAACTTCGATGCTGAAGCTCTGTAGGTTCAGAGAAGTTTGCCAAGTGTTACCTTGTGCCTTGAAGATAGGCAGACCTGAATCAAACGCTGGCTTACATAGACCTACGATCTCTTCTGGAATGTCGTAACCGCCAGTCAGAAGGATTGCACCGATTTCAACACCGTTCATTGCTGCCAGAGCGGCTGCAACGATTACGTCAGGACGGTCTGCTGAAGTTACTAGCAGTGAACCTGGCTTGAAGTGTTCAATCATGTTTGGCAGTGAACGTGCACAGAATGTGATGCTCTTGATACGGCGAGTGTTGATGTCACCAGCGTTGATGATATCAGCGTTTAGGTGCTCAGCCATGTCAATTGCACGAGTTGCGATTAGGTCAATGCTCCATGGCACACAACCTAGTACGCGGATTGGAGATGTGTTGAAGATCTCCATTACTTTCATTTCGTTCTGCTTCGCACTGTCAGCATCGTCGAAGATTTCAGACAGATCCGGACGAGTACGACCAGCTTCATCAACAGGAGCGTTTAGCTTGTTGATGATAACGCCAGAGATGTTTTTGTTCTTAGTACCGCCAAAGTTAGAGCAAGCAACTTCGATACGCTCTTTAAGTTGAGCTGGGTTGTCTGTGCCTGGCGTAGCAACTAGTACGATCTCTGCACCAAGTGTTGCTGCGATTTCAGCGTTCACCTGGTTAGCGAATGGGTGTTTACGAGTAGGTACCAGACCTTCGATAAGAGTTACGTCAGCATCTTTGTTGATCTGGTTGTAACGCTCAACAACAGTTTCTAGTAGCTCGTCCATGTTGTCGTTACCGATTAGGCTTTCAGCAACAGACATCATCAATGGCGTACCAATCTTAACATCGCTGTTAGCGCCAACGATTGTTGACGTTAAGTCTGGCTGATCACCGCCAGAACGAGGTTGACAGATTGGCTTGTAGAAAGAAACTTTAACGCCTTTGCGCTCCATAGCGCGAAGAACACCCATGCTTACGCTAGTAAGACCAACACCAGCACTTGCAGGGATAAGCATAATAGTACGAGACATTCGTAGAGTACCTTTAGCTATTGGGATAAAAGCTTAACTGCGTATTCCTTAATCATATTGGAATAGGAGTTAAGCCCCTTAGTAAGAAAACCGGCTGACGTTGTGTCAGCCGGTTAAGTCAATTAAAGACCTGCTAGACGTGCAGTGTCTTCAGCGATAACTAGCTCTTCGTTTGTAGAGATAACCATTGCTGGGATACGGCTGTTTTCAGTTGTGATAGTACCTTCACCACCGAAACGAGCTTTAAGGTTAGCTTCGCCATCAACTTCGATACCGAAGATGCCTAGACGGTTAAGAACCATTTCACGGATTGGGCCAGAGTTTTCACCGATACCACCAGTGAATACGATAGCGTCCAGACGACCTTCTAGAGATGCAGTGTAACCAGCAACGTACTTAGCTAGGCGGTGGCAGAATACGTCCATCGCGCGAGTTGCTTCTTCTTTCTCACCGTAGTTGTCTTCAACGAAACGACAGTCAGAAGTTACTTCTGTCAGACCAGCTAGACCAGACTCTTTAGTTAGCATGTTGTTGATTTTCTCAACAGAGTAACCAAGAGTATCGTGTAGGTGGAAGATGATCGCAGGGTCGATGTCGCCACAACGAGTACCCATTACCAGACCTTCTAGAGGGGTCAGACCCATTGAAGTGTCTACAGACTTACCGTTTTTAACTGCACATACAGACGCACCGTTACCTAGGTGACAGTTGATGATGTTAACTTCGTCAACTGGCTTGCCAAGGATGTTAGCAACTTCACGAGTGATGAATAGGTGTGAAGTACCGTGCATGCCGTAACGACGGATACCGTGCTCTTTGTATAGGTTGTATGGAAGAGCGTATAGGTAAGACTCTTCAGGCATTGTTTGGTGGAAAGCAGTGTCAAACACAGCAACGTTTTTCAGTGCTGGGAAAGATTTTTGTGCTGCTTTGATGCCGATGATGTGAGCAGGGTTGTGAAGAGGTGCTAGAGTCGCACAGTCTTCGATGCCTTTAAGCACGTCGTCAGTAATAAGTGCAGACTGAGTGAACTTCTCGCCGCCGTGTACAACACGGTGACCGATTGCTGCTAGGTTCTCAGAAAGCTCTGGCTTAGAAGCAAGAATAGTTTCTACCATGAACGCTAGAGCTTCTTCGTGAGCTGCGCCGTTGCCTAGTTGAGCTTCGTGCTTACCGTCAAGTTTCCACTTGATACGAGCTTCAGGAAGGTGCAGACATTCTGCAAGACCTGTTAGATGCTCATCACCGCTTTCTGCATCAACAACAGCAAATTTAAGAGAAGAACTACCGCAGTTTAAAACTAAAACTAGCTTTGACATGAGTGACTACCTGTAATAATCAGTTAGGATAAAAATTAATCACAAGAATAGACGATGCATAACAAGCTGCGTACTAATCTTGGTCAAAAAAACTTAGAATTCCATATAAAAAGACAGTGGCGATCCTGATCACCACTCTTGCATCCGATGCAGAAAGGTCTCAAGAGTTGCTTAAATTGTAAATAACAGCAACAATGAGATTGTGGGTCCGCAAAGGATAACGATAATAAGCAATGATAACAAAAAAATTTGAAAGAATATTAACTTTCATCAATTTTTTGTCTTAATAGTTGAATCTTTCAACTAAATTTTAGTTTTGGACCCACTGATGAAGTGAGAGAACCCCTATGAGCAATAAAGTCGGTTTAGTTCACAGCCTACGTGATGGGCAAAAGTACATGGACATTTGGCCCATGCGTAAAGAGCTGAATATGCTATTCCCTGAACAGCGTATTATCAAAGCGACTCGTTTTGGCGTCAAAGTGATGCCGGCCATTGCAGCGATTAGTGTGTTGACGCAGATGGCGTTTAACAATTATCAATCGATGCCACAAGCAGTCATTATTGCACTGTTCGCTATTAGTATGCCTATTCAGGGGATGTGGTGGTTAGGTAATCGCTCTAATACTCAGCTTCCGCCAGCACTGGCAGGTTGGTACCGCGAGATTTATCAGAAAATTGCCGAAAGTGGTTTCGCACTTGAACCAATGAAATCGCGCCCTCGTTATAAAGAGCTGGCACAGATCCTTAACCGCGCATTCCGTCAGCTAGATAAGTCAGCGTTAGAGCGTTGGTTCTAAAAGAACAGTTTCGAGAACGCTTCGCTTCGAGATCGGACTTCGTCCTGTGAGATTTTAGAACGGACTTCGTCTTT
>NZ_AEVS01000084.1 GCF_000189255.1 Vibrio brasiliensis LMG 20546
GCCGCGAAATAGCATCGACAACCAGGATAGTGTTGAGTGTTCTGCGCGGGCTTCTTTACCACCAATACGGATTTTTCCAAGTGGCGATAGCAGTAGCGCGATGGCAAAGACAATAAAGAAGTTCGTTGACCACATAAAGAACAGGTCAAAGTCAGCAATGATGCTGTTTCTTAGTCCGTTTAGTGCATCACGAGCGGTAGCCGGATCGACAATAAGAAGTGAAAGAAGGCATAAGATTACCAGACCTGCACTGATGCCGAATACTGGGTTGTGGATATCGAATCCCCACTTTTGTACGTTGTCCTGACCGACCTGATAATCAGTGGTGTCGATACTGTATTTTTTTGCTGCATTGTCCATAAATAACAAGTAAAAGTTTTAATCGTGTGCTTACTTTTTTAGAAGGAAAGCACTAAAACTGCTCCAAAATTGTTTTGAGTTCGAAATAAATTTTGTGACGAGAATATACATTTTTATGTCGTTTTGTGCAAATATCACAAAAATGAGCGGGTTTTTGTTATTTGGATTGGTTGGTTGTCTAATGTTTTGATGTGTAATTGATTGGGGCGTGGGAAGTAATAGCTGGCGATTGAATTAGCCATAGGTTGGTTGGCTGGTGAGTGAAAAAAAGCGCAGCAAAAAGGCAAGAAATGTCTGCTGCGCATCGGAGAGTTATGAGTGAGTCAGCTCTTTAGCCACCTGACCCAGAGTATCGACGATAAGGTCAATGTGGTGCTTTTCAATAATGAGTGGTGGCGATAGTGCAATAGTATTGCCCATGCTACGAACCATAACGCCCTTGTCGTAACAACGTTTGAGAATATCAAAGCCAATGGGTTTACCATGAGATGCTTCAGCAAACTGCACAGCACCGATCAGACCGTAGTTGCGGATATCAATGATTGAATCAATATCTTTCAGCGAGTGCAGTCCCTGTTCGAAGTATTGACCGATTTCTCCGCTGGCACGATTAAGTAGCCCTTCACGTTCATAGATATCTAGTGTTGCTAGACCCGCAGCACATGCGACTGGGTGACCTGAGTAGGTATAGCCATGGAAGAATTCGACACTGCCTTCCGGAGCTTGATTGACAACGGTCTGGTAGATCTCATTTTTAGCGAACACCGCACCGAGTGGTACAACACCGCTGCTGATCCCTTTTGCTGATGTAATCAAATCAGGCACCACATCAAACTCTTCAGCAGCAAATGCTGAGCCCAGACGCCCCCAGCCCGTGATGACTTCATCAAAGATCAAAACCACATCGTGACGGTCACAGATTTCACGTAGCTGACGCAGATAACCTTTTGGTGGCAGAATGACACCGCCCGCTCCCGCGATAGGCTCAACAATGACAGCAGCAACACTGTCAGCACCGTGAAGCTGAATCAGTCTTTCTAGCTGCTGAGCTTTTTCTACGCCATGTTCAGGCAAGCCGCGGCTAAATGCATTACGCTCAATATCCAGAGTGTGCTCAAGGTGGTCAGTTTGTAGCAGAGGACCAAACCCTTTACGGTTCGGAGTAAGGCCGCCGACAGAAATACCGCCAAAGTTAACCCCGTGATAGCCCAGCTCTCGGCCAATCAGCTTGAATTTACCTGTGTTGCCTTTGGCTTGTTGATAGGCGAGGGCAATCTTAAGTGCGGTTTCGACTGCTTCTGAGCCTGAATTGGTGAAGAACACTTTATCGATACCCGGTGGAGTGTATTTCACCAGGCGTTGAGCGAATTCAAAACCAATGTCGTGACCAAAGTTGAATGGGGAACTGTAGTCGAGTTCTGCGACTTGTTTCGCCATTGCTTCACCGATCTCTTTACGACCGTGGCCAGCGTTGACACACCAAAGGCCAGCGGTAGCATCAAGAAGCTGAGTGTTCTGATCCGAATAACAGTACATGCCCTCGGCACGATTGATGATGCGCGGGTTTGCTTTGAAATCTCGGTTCGCGGTAAAGGGCATCCAGAAGGCATCGTAACGGTTGTTTGTTTCCATGTTCGACAAGCTCTGCGTTGGTTAATGTTGCCGAGATGTTATCGATGGCTCTGGTTGAGTAAAATCATTACGGATAAATATAAAGGTTTATCGCCATCAAACTATTGAGGCGATGTAAACCGATCAGCTCTTGCTCCCCTCACTCAAAGTGTCAGTCAGAAAGCTGACAAAAGCTTTGGCAGCAGTGGATAGGTAGTGACTCGACTTCCAGCCGATACCCAGTTGCAAAGGGATTGGCGGGTCGAAGGGAATAGCTCTCAGCTCATCATCACCTCTAACTAGCACGGGAAGACAGGTCCCGATTCCGATATTGCGCCTAACCATGGATTTAAGCAGTTCAGGCAGATTGGTTTCGAAATGAATATCAGGCTGAATTTTGTTGTTGTGGCAATAGCTGTTGACGGTTTCACGCAGAAAGTAACCGTTCTTAAACAACACCAGTGGCTGCTGACAAAACTCTTCCATGGTGATGCTTTCTCTGTTGGCAAAGGGGTGTTGAGCAGGAACACAAGCCGCAATCTGATCTTGTGCCAGCACGCTCTGGCGAATCTGTTCATGTTGACGGTCACCGCGGATTAAAGCCAGATCCAGCTCCCCATTAACCAGCATCTGACCAAGGGTCGCAGTGCCAGCTTCGTGAATATTAATCTGTATCCCCGGGTAGACTTTCTTGAACTGCTCAAGGGCGTCAGGCAGATAGTAGGAGGCAAGCATCGCGGAGACGCCAAAATTGATCACGCCACTGGTGAGCCCTTTCAGCTCCTGCATCTCTTTTTCTGCTTGCTCGACATCTTCCAAAATGATTTTTGCATGACGCAACAGAACCTGACCTTCGGTGGTGAGGCTCATCTGCCGTTCGGCGCGGTTAATCAGTTTTAGCCCGAGCTGATGTTCGAGTTTTTTAATACTGGTACTTAGTGCTGACTGAGCAATCCCCAGTTGATCAGCCGCTTTAGTGAAGTTGCCAGTCTGAGCAAGCTGGTGGAAATAGTGCAGGCGCTTTAAGTCCATTGCGGTTACTCCTGAATTCGCCATCTATTTTGTATATGGAAACTATATCTACCATATATTGTTAATATGTTCCTGCTGTAGTTATAGTTTTGTTAACTCAAGCGTCGGGCCCATTCGCTTAGCTAAAAACAACAATATGACGTGAAAAGCAGTCTGACTGCTCAGCCAAAAAAAAGGATGTGAAACAATGAATATCGCTAAGGTTTTCAACCAGAATGTCGAGGAACGCTGCGGCTTTACTATCTCCCTACACCCAGAGAGCCCGCGTCTTCAGGTGGTAACTCTAGCCAAAGAGACGTTAGATAAATTTGCTGATTTGATTCAAGAATACAACCTACAGTCTTTGGAATATAAAGCATTTTTGCGTTTCGCAGTTGCAGACGCACTCGACAAAGCGTGTGATTACCAGCTAGGTAAATTCTTAGTTGAGACCATGGAAGATCGTGAAACAGGCGCTTTCTTACTTGAACCTTCAGAAGAAGCGAAAGCAAGCTTCTCCGATAGCGAAGAGCAGCGCGAGTTTTTTGTTATTCTTTCAACGGCGATTTCTCACCTGATCGGTATTCCTAACTTCGATGCTATGTATGGCAAATACTACGCTCGTTTCACGGTCAAAAATGATGACAACAGCGACAGCTACCTGCGTCAGGCACACCGCCGCATGGAACTGCACAACGACGGCACTTACGTCAATGAACGTACCGATTTCGTTCTGATGATGAAGATGGACGAAAAGAACATGCAAATGGGCGATTCATTGCTACTACATGTTGATGACTGGCAGGATCTTGAGCGTTTTTACCACCATCCAATGGCTAAGCAAGATATCGTTTGGGGTGCTCCACCAAGTAAAAATGTCGGTTACACCATTAATCACCCTGTGTTCTTTGAAGAGGACAAGAACGGTAAACCACACATGCTGTTTATTGACCAGTTTGCTCAGCCACAGAACATGCAGCAAGGGCTTTATCTGCATCAGATGAGTGAATCATTGGAAAGCGACACTAACTGTTTCAATGTTCGTGTTAACGTTGGCTCAATGCTTGTCGTTCAGAACCACTGCTGGCTACATGGTCGTGATAAGTTCGTCGCCCACGAAGGTTTGAAACGTGAGCTACTTCGTCAGCGCGGTCATTTTACTCGCTAACTAATGTCCCCGTGTTCGGGGGCTTATAGTCAAACGCCTTTGTCCATTCATTCAGTGAACGGGGAAGGGCGTTTCGCTATAATTAAAACAGAGTGAGTGAAGGAGTACGAGCGTGGAAAAAGTATACGACTACATCGTCGTTGGTGGCGGGATTGTTGGCGTTTCAACCGCATGGCAATTGCAACTGCGCAACCCTGACAAGTCGATTTTACTGCTTGAAAAAGAGCAGGGCTTTTCATGTCACCAAACCGGACACAACAGCGGTGTTATACATGCTGGCGTCTACTACGCGCCAGGTAGCCTTAAGGCAGAATTCTGTAAAGCAGGAGTAGCTGCGACTACTAACTTCTGCGCTGAGCACGATATCCCGGTAGAGAACTGCGGCAAATTATTAGTAGCAACCAGTCCTCTTGAAGTCGAACGTATGCATGCACTGTATCAGCGTTGTCAAAAAAACGGTCTGGATGTGGAACTGATTGATCAGGAGGAGCTGAAAGTCCGTGAGCCAAATATTGTTGGTTTAGGCGCTATTGCTGTTTCAACCACCAGTATTGTTAGCTACCGTCAGGTAACGGAGAAAATGGCCCAGGTGTTTGTCGAAGCGGGTGGTGAAGTCGCGTTAGGCACAGAGGTGACCGGGCTGTATGAGTCGCCGCAATGTGTGGTGGTTTCGGCGCAGAAAAAAGATCAGGTCGTTTCCTACGATGGTAAATTCTTAGTGGTATGTTCGGGTCTGATGGCCGACAGAATGACCAAAATGATGGGCATTGAAACGGATTTTCAGATAGTGCCTTATCGCGGTGAGTATTATCGTTTACCGAAAAAGTACAACAATATTGTCAATCATCTTATCTACCCGATTCCCGATCCTGATTTACCCTTCCTTGGTGTGCACCTGACACGAATGATCGATGGCTCAGTAACGGTTGGTCCTAATGCGGTGCAAGGGTGGAAGCGTGAAGGTTACGGTAAAATCAACTTCAGTCTGCGTGATGTGCTGGATATGTTGAGTTTCCCCGGTTTCTGGAAAGTGTCGGCTAAACACCTTAAAACCGGTTTGATTGAGACCAAAAACTCGTGGTGGAAAGCCGGTTACCTAAAACTGGTCAACAAGTATTGCCCACAGATTAAAGTCGAAGATCTCGAACCCTATCCGGCAGGGATTCGCGCTCAGGCGGTACTGAAAGATGGTACCTTAGTGCATGATTTCTTGTTTGCGGAGAGCAAACGCAGCTTGCACGTATGCAATGCCCCTTCACCTGCGGCAACGTCTGCCATCCCAATCGGTGGCTATATCTGTGACAAGATAGAGCAAAAGCAAGAGGTTAAGCGCAGCGAGGTTGCTCAAGTCGCTTAATTAATGTTGTTTGGTGCGAATATCAGCCCAGTGTTTCACAGCACTGGGCTGAGTTTTATCTGCCCTGGCTACGATAATGATCGCGCATGATATTGATAAACAGCGAACGCACTTTATTGAGGGCATTGGTTTTCTTGGTTATCGCCATGATTTCCAATTGAAAACTGCGCCTTTCTGGCGCTATAGCGACCAACTCGCCTCGTTCGACATAGGGCTTCGCGTACAGTTCTGGCAGGTAGCCAATAAAGCGTGAAGAGAGCAGCAGTGCCATACGCGATTCATAGTTATAGGCGGTTGCTTTGAGATTCATATTAGCGAGATGACCGTTAATGCGTTCCTGAGTTTTCATTCCTGCATAGGCAACCGGAAAGCCATCAATGATCTCATCGGTCAGCTCATCATCATTCAACTTGGCTAATGGATTCTTGTTACTGGCATAGAGGTAACAGACATCGGTATAAATGTGCTGGTACTCCAAGCCTTCAAGCTCACGGTGAAAAGGGATGAAACCAATATCGGCCTCTTCCTGCATCACCATACGTTCAATTTCACTCATGCGAGCAACATCTGCCGTAAGGTAAACCTCTTGCGCCAGTTTTGAAAACTGGCGGATAACATCGGGTATTCCAGCCCGCTGATCGAGGCTGATGTTGTCGCTAAACAGCACGGTAAGGTTACCTGATAGCTGAATATCCAGATGGTTGATGGTGTTACGAAAATCTTCCAGCTCCCCCAGCAGTTTTACCGTCGCTTCATAAACTACGATACCTTCTTCCGTCAGGGCGAACCCAGCTCTGCCACGGCGGCATAGCGTCAGATTGAGGCGCGATTCGAGATTGGAGATATGAATGCTGATGGTTGAACGACTGATATTGAGTTCGGTTTCGGCAGCAGAGAAACCGCCACAATCGGCGACGACCTTAAAGATCTTCAGTTGTTTGATTTCATAGTCACCTATTTGACCAACAGGTGAGGGTGTTTTCGTCATTGTTTTAGGCTCATAAAACTTTATGTTTATAGGAGAATATTTATCGCCTCTCCTACGTTGTTATTATTTTGTTATGCGATTAGACGATTATGCGTGATTTTCTGTCACGATTCTTTGAAGTTGCTAATACTTCTAACAGTAGGGAACTGAGTGATGAAAGATTTAGATTTGGTCTTCTCCCAAGGATACATCAATGGAGAGTGGGTAGAAGCGAGTAATGGTAGCGTGGTGAACATTGTTAACCCTGCCAATGGTGAAACCATAACCAGCGTACCGGACATGGGCAAACAGGAAGCGGAAACTGCGGTTATCGCTGCTCATGAAGCGTTTAAAAGTTGGCGCAAAACCAGTGCAAAGCAGCGCGCAAGCCTACTGAAAAAATGGTTCGATTTGATGGTCGAAAACGCCGAGTCTTTAGCAACCTTATTAACTAGTGAACAAGGTAAGCCTTATAAAGAAGCCTACGGTGAAGTGCTCTATGGAGCATCGTTTCTGGAGTGGTTCGCGGAAGAAGCTAAACGTACATATGGTGACATTATTCCTGCTGCCAATGGGCATAATCGTTATATGACTCTAAAGCAACCAGTCGGAGTGGTGAGCGCGATAACACCGTGGAACTTTCCGGTCGCGATGATCACTCGCAAAGTCGGGCCTGCACTTGCTGCGGGCTGTACGGTCGTGATTAAGCCTGGTGAGGATACGCCGCTATGTGCCTTGGCGATGGCTGCTTTAGCTGAGCAGGCGGGTATCCCTAAAGGCGTGGTCAATGTTGTCACCACTGCACGTCCGGCGGAAGTCGGTGAAGTTCTGTGCCAGCACCCTCTGGTTCGTAAAGTCTCTTTTACCGGCTCAACTCCGGTCGGCAAACTGATCCTTCGCCAGGCTGCTGATACGGTCAAAAAAGTCTCAATGGAGCTTGGCGGTAATGCGCCGTTTATTGTCTTTGAAGATGCCGATATCGAGAAAGCAGTACAAGGAGCAGTGCTGTCTAAATATCGTAACGCAGGGCAGACCTGTGTATGCACCAATCGACTTTATGTTCATGACGATATCTATGATCAGTTTATGGCTCGCTATTGTGAAGTGGTGACTGGACTTAAGATTGGCGATGGTCTGGTAGATGGCACGGATATTGGTCCGCTGATCAACCACAAAGCTGTCGAAAAAGTGTCAGGTCTGGTGGAAGAGGCGATCGAGCAGGGGGCTAAATTAGCGTTAGGCGGAGCGGTCTCAGATGTGGGTTGTCAATTCTATCAGCCAACCATACTGACTGACGTGACTGAGCAGATGGATATTGCCCATCAGGAGTTGTTTGGTCCGGTTTCGACCGTGTTCCGTTTTAACAATGAGGCAGATGTGATTGAGCGCGCCAATGCCACCCCGTATGGACTGGCGGCTTATTTCTATACCCGAGACAACAGCCGGGTATGGCGCGTCAGTGAAGAACTCGAGTACGGAATTGTTGGCATCAATGAAGGCATTATCTCGACCGAGGTAGCTCCATTTGGTGGCGTTAAAGAGTCTGGTTGTGGCCGTGAGGGTTCCAAATACGGAATCGACGACTACCTTGAAGTGAAATACTTATGTACCGCAATTGACGAACGCGCATAAGTATTGAGCCTCTCAGACATAGGTTCCCTAACCTATTATTTGTTATCCGTTTAGATAGTTTTTGCAGCACTAGTGTGCTGCTTTTTTTTGCCTTTAGCAAGCGGCAGCCCTGGCGGAAATGGAAAGGTTGAAGGGAATAAAACTTTACGTGGATAAATCTGAATTTAACAAATGTAAATAAATTGTAATTATCAGTCACAAGGTGACAACGAGGAAGTTAAACGTTACGCCACATCTGTGGTTGGCTGCACTGGCCATCTCAGCAGGATTATAACAAGGAGATAATTCATGTTTAAAACATTAAGCAAGCTGCGCAATGGAAGCATCACCAAAAAAGTTGCAGGCTACGCTCTTGCACTTTCAAGTACCTTATTTACCGTTTCTGAAGCTTTCGCTGCAGAGCATAACTGGCGTTTTGTGAACCTGTATTCACGTGGCACCGCTTATGGTGAAGTTTACAAGAGCTTCGCTGAAAACATCGAAACCATGTCAAATGGCCGTATTTCTGTTCAGGTGATGTATGCCGGTGAAGGTGTGGGGCAAACGGGTGTGCTGGGTTCGGTTAAATCTGGCCTGATGACAATGGGCGCACCTTTCCAGCCAATGCATGCTGGTGAATTTCCTGCCGGTGTTGTAGAAGTCGGTCTGCCGGGGATGACTGACGATGTTGGCGAGTTGAGTGCTCTGTTCCATGAACGTGGCTGGGGTGAAGTGTTAGAAGAAGCTTACGACCAACAAAACCTTGTCTGGCTAGAACCATATATCCAGCTACCGGTTTATGTTCTGACCAAGAACCCGATTAATTCAATTGAAGAGTTTAAAGGTTTGAAAATCCGTGCTCCAGGTGCCTACGGAAAGTTCCTGCGTAATCTGGGCGCGTCGCCAGCTTCTCTGTCCTGGAGCGAAATCTACACCAGTCTGGCAACAGGCGTAATCGACGGCTCAATTGGTAGTAACCTGATTGACCACCGTGATGGTAACCACGTTGAAGTTGCTAAATACATGTACCGTTTGCCAATCGCAGGTGCTCAGGCGCTACCAATCGTAGTCAACAAGAGTGCCTGGAACAAACTGCCTCAAGACCTGCAGGCGATTGTTCGTGCAGCAAGCGCGGTTCACGCTCGTGAGCAAATGACCAAGTCACGTCTATGGGAATCTCAGGCTATCGCTGATATGGAAGCGAAAGGCATGAAATGGAGCCCAGAGCCAAGCAAAGAAGATGTAGCTAAGTGGAATGAAGCTGCGGGTTCATTGTGGGGCGAGTACGCGAACTCAGATAAGTACAGCCAGCGCTTAATCAAGATTGTACAAAATAACTAATTAAAAACTGGCAGTTTCACTAGCTTAAAGTCTTAGGGTAGACGTCGAATCGCTGGTGAGATTGCCAATAAGGGGGCTTGCCCCCTTTTCCATTTTTGTTCTAGGGATGATGTATATGTTGAGCAAGTTATTGTCATTTTATTGCCTGAACGTAAATCGACTAGTGCGTGGGATTGGAGTGTCGGCTTCTTTTCTGATGCCGATTTTAGCCCTTACCGTTGCTTTTGAAGTTTTTTCTCGTTATGTGCTGGGTACTCCGACTATCTGGGCGTATGACGTTTCTCTATTCTTATTTGGTTATATCGCCGCCTTAGGTGGTGCCCTTGCCCAGCAGAATAAAGCGCATATCAACGTTGATGTGCTCTACCTTTCTGTCTCAATGCGTCTGCGCGCCTGTTTTAATCTGCTCTCTTACTCGCTGGCGATCTTCTTCCTCGCGGTTATTTTGATGATGGCTTTTGGCAAGTTTCAAGAAGCGATTGAATTTAACTACCGACGTCAATCTGAATGGGCTCCGAGTATGGCGCACTTCTGGGTAATGATGGTGGTTGCCTGTGGATCTTTTATTCTCCAGTTTAGCAGTGACTTGGTGCAGGACCTCTATTACATAGTGACAGGCAAAGCCTTGATAGAGCAGCCTGCAGAAATTAATCAAACGCAACAGGAACTCGTTGAACAAGCAGGTGATGTATGAGTATTGAAGTATTAACGCTGCTGCTTATCGGCTGTATTTTATTTAGTTTTGCTCTGGGGGCTCCTGTCGGTCTGGCGCTTGGTGGTATTGCCATGGGGATGGGATACATGACATGGGGAGAGGGAATTTTTAACCTTATCCCAACCACCATCGAGAGCAACTTCTTCAGTTTTATTCTGTTGGCGATCCCTTTGTATATCTATATGGGACAACTGCTGACCCGCTCTGGTATCGGTGATGCGATGTTTAATGCCAGTCAGATGGTGATTGGTCGGGTTCGTGGCTCTTTGGCTATTAGCGTGATTGGCGTTTGTTCGATGATTGGTGCCATGGTTGGTATTATCGGTGCGGGCATCATGACCTCGGGAAGTATTGCTCTGAAACCTATGCTGGAGCGTGGCTACGATAAGCGACTCGCTCTGGGGGTAATCATGGCTGGTGGCGGTCTGGGCATTCTTATTCCACCAAGCATTCCAATGATCATGTACGCAGCGACCACGCAAAACTCAGTCGGACGTATGTTCCTTGCAGCGATTATCCCAGCGTTGATTTCCATCACCTTGTTGGTCGCTTATGTCATTATCAGCTGTAAACTCAATCCGAAAAAAGCGCCGCTGGGCACGGGTAGTGAAAGCACCATGACAGGCAAAGAGAAGGTACGTACCGCTCGTGACGGGCTGTTCTCGTTACTGCTGATTGTTGCGGTGCTGGGTAGTATTATTACCGGTATTGCCACACCAACTGAATCCGGTGCAATCGGGGTTGTCGGTGCGATTTTACTGGCAGTAGTGTTTAAGCGTTTTCGCTTTGAGATGTTTAAATCGTCCGGTTTCGAAACCGCTATGTTGGTCAGTGTTTCGATGTGGATCATTCTTGGTGCCTCGATATTCAGTAACTTCCACATGTTGAGTGGGGTGCAGAATATGGTTGCCCAGCTGACTCAGGATCTTGGCTTACCGCCATTAGGTGTCATCATCCTGCTGCAGGTCATCATGTTGTTGCTCGGCTTTATTATCGATGAGCTCATCATTGTCCTGATGTGTGCGCCTTTGTTCACCCCAATTGTGGTCTCGCTGGGCTATGACCCCATCTGGTTTGGTATTCTGATGATTCTTAATATCGAAATTGCGGTACAGACCCCCCCATACGGCTTTGCGCTGTTCTACCTCAAAGGTATCGCTCCGCCTGGGGTCAATATGATGGATATCTATCGCTCGATTCTGCCATTTATCCTGCTGAAATTGTGCGTGTTGATTACCTGTATGTTGTTCCCGGAAGTCGTGATGTGGCTGCCTAACAAAGTGATGGGAGTAAACTAGTATGAGCCTGAAACATATCTTGATGCCTGTTGACCTTGCTTACCCTGAAGTAGTGAAAAAAGAGGTCGAGATGGCACTGAAACTGATCGATAGTGAAGGGGTGATCGACATGCTTTATGTTGATGACGCGCGTATCCATCACAGTATGGTTCCAACCGTTGGTGGCAAGGTGTTTTCGTCCCAGCACCAGAATGCTTTCGACACCGTGCAGACCATGCTTGAACAGTTTGTGCCAAAGCAGCATCGCGGAAGTAGTATCGTACGAAATGGCGTGGTGTTTGACGAAGTCGTGGTTCAGGCTAAGCAGTCCAATGTGGATGCGATAGTTATGGCATCAGCTAAGCCTAAACTCCGCTCATATCTGCTCGGTTCGAATGCTGCTAAGGTGGTTCGCCACGCTCCCTGCTCAGTATTTGTTGTGCGTTAGCAGCATCTAGAAACGATAAGGCCAACTCAAACGAGTTGGCCTGTTAAATTCAGTCGCCTGACTATGCAGATTTAGTCATCTAGCCCTTGCACATAGGGTGCTAAATCGACCTGAATCATACCGCTAAATGCGCGAATTACCGTATCGACTAACTCGTTGTCGTCGAACTCATCGGGGATAATGCCACCTTCGATCCACAAACCATCAAGAACCCCATTGCAGGCGATGCTTAACTGGCGCAGTTCTGCTTCAGATACATCTCTGCCTTCTTGCTCAAATACATCGGCAATCAGAGATTTAATGTGGTTTCGCAGCAGGTGATAAGTCTTTTTATGGCTTTCACGCATTGAATCACTGTGGAACAGCATTTGAAAGAAACCTGCCCAGATAGCAATCACTTGAGCATCAATAACCGGAGGCATGACCGAAGCACGAACAAACATCGCTAAACGGCGCTTTGCACACGAGTAATCTCCTTGCGAAGCTCCATGAGAGGCGGCTGAGATTAGGTCGGTCATATGCTTTTCATAAGCGGCAATGATCAGCTCGTCTTTACTGCGAAAATGATAGCGAATCAGACCTTGAGTGACACTCGCTTCTTCGGCGATAGTACGGACAGTCGCAGCCTTTACACCATGGGCTGCAATCACGCGTAAGGTTGCTTCAACCAACTCATTTTTACGGTTATTGGACTGTTCTTGTCGCGATAATCTGCGTTTCTCGTTCATAGAAGGTGATTTAGTTCTATCTGTGTCGCGCCATTGCGAAGTTATAAGTTGGCCTTAATATAACAAACTTTTGTTATGAATAAGTAGGATAGCGCCGTTCAAGGAGCCAAAAGCCCAGAGTAATTAAGCCAGCAATAATCAAGTAGATAACAGCCAGCAGTATCAAGGGCTCATAAATGATATAGGTTTCCTGCCTGACGCGGGAGAACACGGCAAAGATATCGACGAAGGAGATGGTAGCCACTAATGGAGTTGCCTTAAGTTGCAGTATAACCTCGCCATTGAGGGTGGGTAGAATTCGCTGAATAGCTCGTGGTAACCAGATTCTGCGTAGAACCAACCAGCGTGACATCCCCATCGAGTGTGCGGCTTCAAGCTCACCTTTTGGGACGCCTTTTAGTGCTCCGCGCATTACTTCACCTTCATATCCGGCGAAAGAGAGTGTCAGCGCAATAAAGGCGTACGGCCAGACTTCAATCAGGTAAGGCCATAACCAGCTTTGTCTGATCCCTGGAATATAGGGAAACAGTGACCCCAGGCCATAATAGAGTAACCACAGTTGCAACAGAAGTGGTGTACCACGAATCATGGTACAGAACCCTGTTGCTAATCCAGCCAGAGGTTTGGATTCAGACAGCTGAGCTAAGCCAAGCAAAACACCAAGAGCAAAACCGCAAATTACTGTGCTGATCAGCAGTAGCAGGGTTTTCCATAAAGCCGTGGTGATGTCGCCTGAATACTTACTTATCCATTGCCAGTCGAGCCCGACAATGACTGCCAGCACAAATGCGCCAGCGCCTGCTGCAAGAAAATATCGGTGACCATGAGTACGGTTAAGCATACTTAACTCCTTTGCTTACACGTTGCTCCAGGTATTTGAACAATCGGTTTGAAACCAGTGAGACCAGAAGGTAGAGCACACCAGCTGCGGCCAGAAACAGAAAGTAATCCTTAGTCGCGCCTGCTGCCTGTTTGGCTGCCAGAGTTAGCTCTGTAAATCCAACCACTGCAAGCAGGGCGGTATCTTTAGTGGCAATAAGCCACAGGTTAGAAAGACCGGGAATTGCGTTGGGCAGCATTTCAGGAATGGTGATGCGATAGAAAACTACCCAGGGATGCATGCCGAAGCTATGCGCGGCTTCAATGTGTCCGGGTGGAACACTATTCAGTGCACCACGGATGACTTCGGTTGCGTAAGCACCCTGAACGATTGCAATCACCAGCACACCGGCCCAGAAACCACTCATCTCAAATGGTTCGAAGCCAAACAGTTGTAACCCCTGATTGATCAGCTCCGGCAGGGCGAAGTAGACCAGTAAGATCAATACCAGCTCGGGAACAGAGCGAATGACCGTTGTGTAGATTTTAGCTATGTCGATCCAAAACAGGTTTTTACCGCGTTTCGCTTTGGCGCCAACAAAACCGATTGCCAGGCCGCACAAATAGCCGAGTCCGGCTATTTGCAGCGAGACCATCAGGCCGTCTAGCAGATATCCCCCCCAGCCGGGAGGGGATAGTGAGAGTAGCTCTAAGGCACTCATATCTCGATAATTTGCCATCTAGCTCTCCGGTGAACAGAGGTTATTCACCATAAATATTGAAGTTAAAGTAGTTGTTAGTGATCTTGTCGTAGGTACCGTTCTGACGGATATCGACAATCGCCTGATCCAATTTAGCTTTTAGCTCGTCATTGCCTTTACGCAGACCAAAGCCAATGCCTTTACCCAAGATCGCTTCATCGTTTTTCACCAGACCAGCAGAGGAACAGCACAACTCACCTTCACGGGTAGTGAGGAACTCGCCGAGAACCGTTGCATCCGCTAATGTGGCGTCAATTCGGCCAGAGAATAGGTCTTGGTTTGCTTCATCCTGAGTCTGATACTCTTTGATCTCTGCATCTTTAAAGTGTTTCAACACATAGGATTGGTGAATAGAGCCCGACTGCACGCCGATTTTCTTGCCTGCTAAGCTCTCTGCCGTTGGAGTAATATCACTGCCTGCAGCGACCGCAAGACTGGCACCGCTCTGGTAATACTTGTTCGAGAAATCAATAACTTTACTGCGTTCGTCAGTAATAGATAGCGATGCAGCGATGATGTCTACCTTACCTGCAACCAGTGAAGGAATAATACCGTCCCATGCGGTCGCGACAATTTCACATTCCAACTTAGCCTGTTTACAGATTTCATTGGCAATATCGATTTCCCACCCTGAATACTGACCGTTGGCATCAGGCACTGCAAAAGGAGGGTATGACTCAGTACCGATACCAACTTTAAGTGGGGCTGCCTGCGCCTGTGCCATAGCTAAGCTTAATGCTGTGCATGAGAGTGCGACGAGTTTTGCTAGTTTCATGTTGTTTCCTTCCTTGAGTATGACTAACGTGAAAATGACTAATAAATATTGCGGATAAACTGTTTGAGGCGATCAGACTGAGGCGATTTAAAGATCTGCTCAGGCGTCCCTTGCTCTGCAATCGCTCCCTGATCGAGAAAGATCACTCTGTCGGCCACATCGGCGGCAAACTGCATTTCGTGGGTAACGATAATCATGGTTCGACCTTCATCGGCCAGTCCTGTCATTACAGAGAGCACTTCACCAACTAATTCAGGATCCAGAGCGGAGGTTGGCTCATCAAAGAGCAGTACTTCAGGGTCAACCGCCAGCGCCCGAGCGATGGCTGCCCTTTGTTGTTGCCCACCGGAGAGAAAAGCGGGATAGCTGTTACGCTTGTCAATCAGTCCGACGCGTTCCAGTAGTTGATGCGCCTTGTCTCTGGCCTGCATCTTTGAATAACCCAATACCTGAACGGGGGCTTCCATAATGTTTTCTTCCAGCGTCATATGTGGCCAGAGATTGAAATTCTGAAACACCATTGCCAGTTTGGTTCTAATCCAGCGCAGCTGTTTCTGGTCGGTGACTTCGAGATCGCCATCCTTGAGCGACTTAAACAGCACCTGTTCTCCCAGTAGATCCATCGTCTCAACCGTTTGAGGAGTTTCAAGCAAGTTGAGGCAGCGTAAGGTGGTGGATTTACCAGAGCCACTGCCGCCGATAAGTGCAATGACTTCGCCTTTTTTAGCTTCTAAATCAATGCCTTTTAGTACTTCGACATTATCAAAAGACTTATGCAGTCCTTTGATTCGCAGTACTGGCTTGTCTGATCGCAATCCATTCGCTGACATTCAAATCACCAAGAGTTGAGAATTTAACTATACGGTTGTATAAATTTATATGTCTGTATAAACTGATGTCAAACTTTATTTAACAAAGTGATAACAAGGAAAGGCGAAATGGCAAATTATGGCTGTCAGCTAATGGCTGAAAATATGTCGCGTGTATTGATGCGTCGTCCGGGTAAGAGCTTAAGAGAAGCAGATCGTGATGTGTGGCACTACAATCATCTGTTTGATGCTGAGAAAGCGATCAAACAATACGATGAGTTTGCTGGCATGATTGAGAGTACTGGCGCTGAGATTGTTTGGATTGAGGATGGAGGCGATGGCCTTTCTGATGCGATGTTTACTCGCGATGCCTCGTTGATCACTAAAGCAGGTGCGGTGCCTCTGCGCATGGGTAAAAAGCTTCGTCAACCAGAACCGCAGCTACACCGAGAAGCTTATGAAAAGGCCGGTATCCCAATTTTGGGTGAGTTAACTGGCGATGCCATGATCGAAGGCGGTGACACCATCTGGCTGAATGAAAATACTTTGTTGGTGGGAATTGGCTTCCGCTCGAATGCACAAGGTGTTGAGCAACTGAACCAGATCCTTAATCCGCACGGTATCGATGTTCTCGGCTTTGATATGCCTTACTGGACGGGGGAAGATGCCTGTTTGCACCTGATGTCGGTCATTTCGCCGTTAACTGAAACTAAGTACCTGGTTCATCCTCCTCTGATCCCAGCTCGCCTGTGGACTTTGCTGAAAGAGTGCGGGATCGAAATGGTGGTTGCGCCTGCTGATGAATTTAAAGCATCTTTTGGTCTCAATTTAAACGTTCTGCCAACTTCTCCTGATCACTGCATCATGATCGATGGCTTCCCGAAAACCAAACAGGTGATGGAAGAGCATGGTGTTAAGGTCAGCGTATTTGAAGGCGATGCGTTATGCATGGCTTGTGAAGGCGGTCCTACCTGCTTAACTAACCCAATTCTCAGAGGTTAGTTGTTACTCCGTTGAAAGAAAAAGGCGCTGACTGTTTGAGTCAGCGCCTTTTTGGGTATAAGGGTGGATTACCAGGTGCGATCTAAATCTTCAGCGTATAACGAGATAGCGCGTTGATACTGTTTGATTTCTTCGCTATTTGTCGTGTTTACCAGCAGTTCTAACAGCAGTGAAGTGGCCTCTTTGTGACGGCCAAGATTGTAAAGGCACATGGCATAAAAGGGCTGTACTTCAAGGGAGTCAGGGTACTCATTAATGGTTTGCTCAAAGTAACTAAGCGCTTGCTGATACTCTCCCAGACTACGATAGGTACTCGCCAGACCAAACAGAGCATCAAAGCGCTCTGTAGGGGAAATTGGGCCTGAGAGTGACGAAAGGTAATGGTCTATGGCTTGCTGCTCTTTGCCTTCATTGTCGAATGACCATGCGATATGCAGGTGTGCCTTAGCTGCGAATTGCTGATCTGCGAGTAAAGTGTTCAACAAATCACGCGATGCCTGATAGTTACCCTGTTTCCGTAACTCAATTGCTTGCTGGATTACTGCTTCCATATTTTCCCTCTGCTTTACCACTTAATGACATTATCGCCTTCGACCACATTGCCTGATTCAATAATAGAAGTCATCACGATGACCTCGCTCGGTTCGAGCTGGTAGTAGTCTGAAATAGCACGGGACAGGCCAAGTTGCAATGAAGTAACCGCCTCAGATGACCATAGAGCTGGCAGGTGGAGTGAGCAAATCGCCGCATAGTTTTTTCCAAACTGTTGCTCTCCGCTCTGGACTGTAATGGTCATTTCCGCGCTGGTTTGCCCCGAATATTGTGCCCATAAGTCGATAAGTCCGGCACGACTTGTAGCGTTTTTCTGTCTGACTGTGGGGGAAAGAATACAGTTGGCGATCGGCATATCGGGCTCCATTTAAGTCAACAGGCAGGGGAGAGGTAATATCAGCATAATCATGATAGCTGAGTTTTTCCTTTATACTTCTGACAATCAGCCGTTTGCCTGCTGCGATAACCAGTTGAGTATCACTTGATTGACCTGTTCTGGCAGTTCCTGCTGAATCCAATGACCACAATCTAAGCTGGCTACTTTGACGTTAGGCACATACTTGCTCAGTGATGGCGAAGGTGGAATGACATCCTGCAGACCGTAAATCATCAGAGTTGGCTGCTGAATTATTGGGTCTACATCGGCGAGCAAATGCCAGTTTCGGTCAAGATTTCGGTACCAGTTAATGCTGGCAGTGAAGCCGGATGACTGGAAAGCAGTAGTGAATACCGCCAGTTCCTCGTTACTCATTAATGCTTCACCAGTGGCATGCTGTGAACGGGCGAGGTTGATCATGGCCATTCCTGGTTCAGGCTCTGAGAGAGGAATATTTTTACGGAAAAGATTGGTCAGAAACTGCTGAGTATTCTGCTCCAATACCGCGTCGGCAACACCGGGCTGGCGATTGAAATGAACAAAGTAGTGATCGCTACCGAATATCTTCTCCATAAACTCAATCCATGGGATTTCTCCGCGCTCCTGATAGGGCAGACTAAGGTTAATCACTCTGCGCACCCGGTTTGGATGCAATAGTGTTAACCCCCACACAACCATGGCTCCCCAGTCATGACCCACAAAGGTGGCATCCTGGTATCCGTAGTGATCGAGAAGCGCCACGAGATCACCAGATAAATGAGCAATGTCATAACTGGCGACCTCTGATGGACTAGACGAGCGACCGTAACCACGTTGGTTTGGCACTATGACATGGTAGCCAGCCTTGACCAGTGCCGGTATCTGATAGCGCCATGAAAAAGCGTGTTCCGGCCAGCCGTGACAGAGCACGATTGGGTTCCCAGCATTATGCTGACCGGCTTCGAATACTTCGATAGTTGTCCCATTGACTGGAATCAGTGTTGGCTGTGGGAAATTGGCTGGGTCAAACATAGTATCTCTCCGTTAGATATAGGAATGTGATTCTTCGATGAATATGACTTCGAGTAAGAGGAAAGCAGATAGAAACAACAATTTGCTTATCTCTCTGCTGACGTCGATGGAGTAGTTATATATCTTAATAGTGCCAAATAATGGCACCATTGAATGCTAGTGTTAGATTATGAATATTCGCCAACGACAAGATGCCATAGTGCGTTGCTTGCGCCGCAACGGTACAGCGACGGTTGCCGAGCTTGTACAAGAGGTCGGCGCATCGAGACGCACAGTATTGCGTGACCTTAACGTTTTGCGAGATGAGGGATTTGTTATCGATTCTGAACCAGGACGAGGGGGAGGGCTGCGACTTGATCCGCGCTCGGTTCAAACTAGGGTGAGGCTCTCAGTTGAAGAGGTTTTCGCCCTGCTGATTAGTGTCGCCTCTATGTATGCTATCGGTGGGATGCCATTCTCACAATTGGCGGATTCCGGACTGGCAAAAATTGAGAAAGCGTTGCCATCAGACAAGTTGCATGACCTGCGTCGACTACTTAGTGGCCTGTATGTCGGTAAACTTGCGCCTCAGGTCGACACGAGCAATATAGGGGAGATGGACCCTCAGCTATTGGCTGCATTTGAACAAGCGTTTCTAAAGCAGCTATACCTTCGCTTTGATTACTGCGATGCTAAAGGCAATGTCACTCAGCGATATGTAGAGCCGCAAGCGATGCTTATCCTGCCACCTTTATGGTACCTAGTTGGCTGGGATCCGCAGCGAAGCGACTTTCGTCATTTCAGAATGGATCGGATCAGTGCTCCCGAATTTGTTGAAGGCACCAGCTTTCTGCGTCGTCAGGTTCCTTTTGATGCCCATGTTTCGCCGCTGCGCAACCTTGCCCGCAAATAAGGGTTTAACAACAGAAAAAGGGTGGCACTTGGCCACCCTTTAGTTGGTGCTAGAGTTCAATGCGATCAGACTAAGTCAAATCGGTCCGCATTCATGACCTTAGTCCAGGCTGCAATAAAGTCTTTTACGAACTTTTCCTTAGCATCGTCACTGGCGTAGACTTCCGCTAGCGCACGAAGCTGAGAGTTAGAGCCGAACACTAAGTCGACGCGAGTAGCGGTCCACTTCTTCTCGCCCGTGATTCGGTCTGTACCTAAGTAGGCACTGTTATTCGGGCAGACAGGCTTCCATTCAGTGGCCATATCGACCAGATTAACGAAGAAATCGTTACTCAGCACACCAACCTTGTCAGTAAATACACCGTGTGGAGTATTGTTGTGATTTGCACCCAAGACACGTAATCCACCAATCAACACGGTCATTTCTGGTGCGGTTAATCCAAGCAACTGTGCTTTATCGAGCAGCATTTCCTCTGCTGGAACTGAGAACAGTTTTTTAGCGAAGTTACGGAAACCGTCCGCTTCAGGTTCAAGTAGCGCAAATGACTCTTGATCCGTTTGTTCTTCGCTAGCATCAACTCGACCCGGCGCGAATGGAACCTCGAGATCGAAGCCGCCATCTTTGGCCGCTTTCTCGATAGCAGCGTTACCGCCAAGAACAATCAGATCGGCCATAGATACGCCACGCTGAGCCGTGTTGAAGCGAGTTTGGATTGCCTCAAGTGTTGTCAGAACTTTTGTCAGCTGCTCTGGTTGGTTCGCTTCCCATTGGCTTTGTGGTGACAGGCGAATGCGAGCACCGTTTGCACCGCCTCGGTAATCTGACCCGCGGAAGGTCGATGCGCTTGACCAGGCGGTGTAGACCAACTCAGACACACCCAGTTGTGAATCAAGAATTGCCTGTTTCAGCTCTGCTGTCTCTGCACCGCTGAGAGGGGCAAAGTTTGCTTGTGGTAGCGGGTCTTGCCAAATCAGATCTTCTGACGGCGCTTCTTCACCGATGTAACGGCTCTTTGGTCCCATATCACGGTGAGTCAACTTAAACCAAGCGCGGGCAAAAGCATCAGCAAACTGGTCTGGATTTTCATGGAAGCGTTTTGATATAGGGCCATAGATAGGGTCCATACGCATCGCCATGTCTGCTGTGGTCATGATGGTCGTTACTTTTGTTGCCGCATCATGCGCCTTTGGAGCCATATGCTCTTCTGTTACACCAATCGGTTCCCACTGCCAGGCACCTGCCGGACTCTTAACCAGATCCCAGTCATAGCCAAACAGCATATCGAAGTAGCCGTTGTCCCAGGCGATAGGGTTCGGAGTCCATGCACCTTCAATACCACTGGTGGTCGTGTCATCGCCTTTACCTGTGCCGAAGCTATTCTTCCAGCCAAAGCCCATCTCTTCCAGTGGAGCCGCTTCTGGCTCTGGTCCCATATGGGATTCAGAACCCGCACCATGAGTCTTACCGAATGTATGACCACCTGCGACTAAGGCAACGGTTTCTTCGTCATTCATCCCCATGCGAGCAAAGGTGTCACGGATATCACGGCCGGATGCAAGAATACTAGGATCGCCATTTGGCCCTTCAGGGTTTACATAGATTAAGCCCATCTGCACAGCAGCAAGCGGCTTTTCTAAGTCTCGCTCACCTGAGTAACGTTCATCACCCAGCCACTCACTTTCTGCACCCCAGTAGATGTCCTCTTCTGGCTCCCAGATATCTTCGCGACCACCAGAAAAACCAAATGTCTGTAAGCCCATTGACTCTATCGCTACGTTACCTGCCAGAATAAATAGGTCTGCCCAGGATAGGCTGCTACCGTATTTTTGCTTAACAGGCCAAAGCAGACGGCGCGCTTTATCTAAGTTGCCGTTATCAGGCCAGCTATTGAGCGGTGCAAAGCGTTGGTTACCTGTGTTTGCGCCACCACGACCATCTGAAGTTCGATATGTTCCCGCGGCATGCCAGGCCATACGAATCATGAAAGGACCATAGTGACCATAGTCGGCAGGCCACCACTCCTGAGAGTCGGTCATGAGAGCTTCAAGATCTGCTTTTACCGCTTTGAGATTCAGAGCTTTAAATGCTTGTGCGTAGTTAAAGTTTTCATCCAATGGATTCGACTTTTTGTCGTTTTGATGGAGGATTTTGAGGTTTAATTGATTTGGCCACCAGTCAACATTCTTCGTTGCTTTGCCACCCATAGTTGTATTGCTGCCATGCATCACAGGGCATCGACCAGCGTTACCAGTATTTTCACCGTGCATAGAATATCTCCGAATTGTTTTTCTAGTTAGATACTTATAGAGCAACCTGCCGCGTCTAGGAGTGGGAAGTTATATTTGACCATGTCTCTAGGGCGGTTATTATTTTGAGTAAGCATGGCATGAGGTCGGCACTATTGCAGATTCTTTCCCCCTATTTATTTGATAGGAGAAAGCTATATAAGCACATGGTGATATTAGGTGTATTAAAGAGGGATAATGATGGGTTTATCATTTCAAACTGCGCGACTGACTGTAAAGGAAGCTGACCTTGAGCTTTCATTGAGTGAGCGTAGCGCTCTGCATCAGAGAATCCCGCAAATTCTCACTCCAGCGGTGGTTGAAAATCTCCCTCCCTATTTCCATGGCATCGACAGTTGCCAACTAGCGCAACAATGGCTTGAGCGTATGCTGGCAGAAAGCAGACTGTTTTTAGTCAGCTCGGAGGACGGAACTCTGATGGGCTTGCTGTTTGCTTACGTCGATAATGACAATGACGCCCATATTGGCTACTTATTGGCACAAGAGTTCTGGGGCAAAGGGTTTGCCAGTGAGCTATTACAAGGTTTTATTAGTGAAGTATCGAACAGTGAAAACTGGAGCAAGCTGATCGGTGGTGTTGACCAGACCAATATTGCTTCTGCGAAACTGCTAAAGAAATTAGGCTTTGTCGAGAGACCAGCTGAAGATAACGGTGTGATATTTTTTGAATATCAAATTCTGAGTTAACGACCATAACTTTGTTCTTAATCCCAAGTATTGGCTAAGTCATAACTCCACCTGCTGATGACGACTCTTATCAGTACACATTATTGTGTGTCTAGCGAACCGTTGATCTCAACAATTTTTATTATGGCAGGTAACCTTTTGTCTTTTCAGGATGTATTTTGTTATCCATACCAAAGTGTAAAGTTGCATATGTGTCTATTAAGTGTTTGATACTACAAGGTATTCAGGTTTTATATTATCTTTCGATAACTTTAGGACTATTTTACAGCTGCTGATTTATTGACCAAACTGTTAGTACTACCTCTGCGTCTATAATGGAGAAGTACTATGCGCCCAGTAACATCCCTTCAGCAGCTGTTGTTGATATGGTTAACCTTCCTAATTGCTTCACTCGGCGCTAGTGCTTATGCCGCGCAAGATAAACAGCAGAGTGTCCGACCGGGGACCGTGATTTATCAAATCGATGCCAACGCGTCGCCTAGTGACCTTAAAGGGTTAAATAGCCTGCTAAAAAGCCAAGGTTTGGTATCTGAACGAACCCTCGAAGGTAGCCAGATAATCATTGCTACCTTCGATCATCATGGCAGAGAGAAAGCGATTGCTAAAATCCTTGATAGTAGTGGCTATGTAGCTTTCGCTGAAGCGGACTATGCGGTGGAACCCACCTTACAGCCAAACGACCCCTCCTTCGGAAATCAGTGGCATCATAATAATGTAAATAGCCAGCAAGCCTGGGATATCACCACAGGTAGTAGCTCTGTGTTGGTCGGGGTATGTGATACTGGTTTTGATGTTAATCACCCGGATCTTGGCCCTAATTTGCGTACCGATTTAGCCTATAACGCTCACGATGGCAGTAACAATATCTATGATGCTAATGGTCACGGTACCGGGAGTGCAGGTACTTTAGGTGCTGTGGGTAACAATGGAACTGGTGTTGCTGGTGCTAACTGGGATGTCGATATTATTCCGGTTCGTATTGCTATCAGCGATGGCAACAGCTCGGCCTATATTTCGACCATGGCAGTATGTATTGAGTATGCGGCAGATAACGGTGCCCGGGTAGTTAACCTGAGTTATGGTGGTATTCAATACGAAACCATTAATGCAGCCGCCCAATATTTGCGAGATCGCAATGGTCTGCTATTTATGTCGGCTGGTAACAGTGGACAGGAACATGCGGATTACCCTGACTTCATCAGTTTTGTTGGTGTCGGTGCAACTGACCGAAACGACAATCGTGCCAGTTTCTCGAGTTGGGGTACTTATGTTGATATCACAGCCCCAGGTGTAGAAATCCTGACTACGTACCCGGACAATCGTTACGTTTACTACAGCGGTACCTCTTTCTCATCCCCACTTACAGCAGGTATCGCTGCTCTGATGGTCGCAGCTAATCCGAATATTACTCCTGATGAAATTGAGAATGGCCTGTTTAGCACTGCTGTGGATATTGGTGCAGCAGGTGATGACAACGTGTTTGGCCACGGCTTAGTTGACGCCGCAGCGGCGGTCACCTACGCGCAAAATGCTGGTGGTACCAACCCTCCAACCGCAGAGATTATTGTAAGTGCGAACTCAGTGCCATTTGGTACGCCCGTTGACTTTGATGGCGGTAACTCGTCAGACACCGAGGGGGGGAGTATCGTCAGCTATGACTGGGATCTTGGTGACGGCAATACATCTAACCAAGTCACTATCAATGATCACGTCTATGCTCAGGCGGGGAGTTATGAGGTAACGTTAACCGTCACTGATAACGATGGTCTTTCCGATTCAGCCTCGACAAGTGTTCAGGTCACCACTGATTTACCGAGCGCAGTGATTACGGTAGAGAACCCTGCTGCCAGCTATGGTATTGGCGAAGTGGTTTACTTTAACGGATTGGGCTCGTCTGACCCAGACGGTACGATTGATCTCTATCAGTGGGACTTTGGTGACGGTGCTGGCAGTAGCGGAGTCAGTACCTCTCATGCTTACGCATCTACCGGAACATATACTGTGACGCTTACCGTTACCGATAACGCGGGGGCGATGAACAGCAGTAGCGTTGATGTCACCGTGGTTGATCAATACACGCTTAATGCCCCAACAGGCTTAGCGGCCACCGTTGACGGATTAAATGTCACGCTAACCTGGCAAGATAATAACGCTAATGAGAGTGAATATGTTGTTGAGCGTGGGGTTAAATATCGAGGTAAAGTTAACTTCAATGTGATTGAAACGCTGGCTGCAAACAGCACAAGCTTTGTCGATACTGTGCCGCAAACAGGTGAGTATCGTTATCGAGTAGTGGCGAAAAACTCGGTTAATGAAGCAACGTCATCAACACTCAATGTTAGCGTGACTTCGGATTCTGGTGGTGGTACTGACCCTGAACCAGAGCCAGGCACTCTTGCTGCTCCAAGTAATCTTTCATTGGTTAAAAACGGTGATATTGTCACGCTAAATTGGTCGGACAATTCAGATGGCGAAAATGGCTTCTATATCGAACGTGGACTAAAACGCAAAGGACAGTTTGCGTTTGAACGAGTTGGTACTGTTGGCGCCGATCAAACCAGCTTTGATGATGACATGAGTAGTTTAGCGAATGGTAACTATGGCTACCGCGTTCAAGCCTTTGATGACTCGGGAACGTCGAGCTTTAGTAGCATTGTCGAGGTACGTAAAAAGTAGCTTCACCAATAACACCCTAAACTTACAAAGGCTGCGTCATTCGCAGCCTTTTTTTATTGGTTAACCTGATAGCCACTGCTGCGTAGTCGCTCAGCAAACTGAGTCTGGGTATCGGGTTCGCCATGTATCAGGTGAACCGTTTTTGGTCTTGAGGGTATCCCTTCGATAAAACGTATAAGATCGGACTGGTCAGCGTGGGCAGAGTATCCCGACATAGTATGGATTTGCGCGGCCACTTCAATTTGCTCGTCATCGATCTCTACCTCAAAACAGCCAGCTTGAATCTCTCGCCCTAATGTACCTTCCGCTTGATAGCCAGCGAGCAGCACATCGGTACGAGGATCGGGGAGTAAGGCTTTAAGATAATCCATAATTCTTCCTCCCTGACACATTCCTGAAGAAGCCACCACGATAGCTGGCTCTCCGGTCGACTTTAGTCGGTTGACTAAGCGCAGATGAGTCCGAAAGTCTTCAACTGTGATGCACTGTTCAAAAGCCAGAGGATGACGCTGATTTTGCAGCCTTAATTTGGCTTCATTGCCCCATAACTCCTTAAAACGGCGGTAGGAGCGAGTGACTTTTTGCGCCATAGGTGAATCGAGAATGATGGGGATTTTAGTATCAATTTGATGTTCAAATACCAGTTGTTCAATATCAAACAGCAGTTCCTGAGTTCTACCGACACTAAATGCCGGGATCAAAATAGTGCCGCCATCTTCCAGTGAACGATCGATTATGGCTTTCAGCCTTAGTGAACGAGTCGCGATATCCTCATGCTGAGAGTCGCCGTAGGTCGATTCGATAAACAGATAATCTGCCTGTTGTGGAGATTCCGGGTCGGGCAGCAATGGTGTATTTGTCGGCCCTAAATCACCGGAAAATACCACTACCTCTTTATTAGGTAGCATCAGCTCAACATAAGCGGAACCAAGAATGTGCCCGGCGGGTTGAAAACGTATCTGGATGCCATCCGGCTGATTTCTATCGAGCAGGAACCACTGATTATAGGGATAAGGGCAGAGTAGACGTTTAATCCGTTTTAACACTCGCTGAGCTTTTTTAGCCGCCAGTCCAAGTTGCAGCTTGAGGCTGTCTTCCAGCATTAGTGGGGCAAGTTCTGCCGTCGCTTCACTACAGAATATTGGCTGATTAAACCCGGCAGCCAGTAGCCATGGAATACGGCCAATGTGGTCAACATGACTATGGGTCAAAATCAGTCCATTGAGCTGTTTAATCGGGAAGTCGACCTCAAGGGAGCGAGCATCCGTTCCCTGAAACAGACCACAGTCAATTAACACTGCTTGATTGGAATGCCTGAATTCATGGCAAGAGCCGGTGACGGTACTTTTTCCGCCGTGATGTATGACGTCCATCTGTCTCTCCAAATAACCTTCAGTAGACTTTGCCGTGACTGGATAGCAAATACCAAAGCAGCACGGTGATTTGTGAATGCCAAAGAGTTTGTTGGTAATTATGAATTAACTCAGTCAGTTATTTGTGATCGAATGTCTCGTTTTTTACCTAGAATTAGTCACTTGAAGCACTTAGTGTATAGGTGCAACTTAGCTAAAATAGGCAAAGTAGATGGTTACGCAGAGGGTGAACTAGTGAGATATATTGGCATAGATGGATGCAAAGCGGGTTGGGTAATTTGGAGCGTAGAGCAGGAGCAACCAAGGTGCCAGATCGTTACTCAACTTGCCCAGATATCTGATTTGCTCGCTAACAGTACTGCACTGATTGATATCCCGATAGGTTATAGTGATGAGAACACACCAGATCGCTTATGTGATAAGGCGGCGCGTAAGTTTTTGTCTCCAAAACGCAGCTCGTCGGTATTCCCGGTTCCTTCTCGACAGGCGGCTTACGCCAGTGACTATGTTGAGGCTTGTGAAATTAACTTCGAGCTTGTCGGCAGAAAACTCTCCAAGCAGACCTGGTTTATCCTGCCCAAAGTGATTGAAGTGGAAACGCTGTTAGCTGAGGCACCATCACTTAAGCTAAGAGAATCTCATCCTGAGGTGGTGTTTGCAGCGTTGCAGGGCTCGCCTCTTGAGCAGAGTAAAAAGACACCACAGGGCCAGCAGGACAGGCTCGATATAATTCACTCGATTGCCCCCGATTGGAGCGAGGTGCTCATTAACCAGTTGAGCGAAACTAAAGCCAGGCAGGCTAATCGTGATGATATTATCGATGCGTTTGTTTTAATGATGATTGCAGCCAAAGCGGAGAATCTCTCCACCTTACCAGAACAGCCAGACAGAGATCCCAAGGGGCGAGTGCGAGAAATCGTTTATTGGGATAGCGTGATTAAGACGGCTCACTGATTCTGATGCAAATCGCTCTGGCTCTAGAACAATATAAGGAAAACTCAAAGTGAAAAAATGGTTGCTCGGTTTGGTGGTTTTATCTTTTGCTACCACAACTTGTGCTAAGGTCGCGCCCGTTTCTGAGTGGCAGTGCGGCATGATGAAAAAACAGGGTGTCTTGAGTCAGGGAGCGCCGGTTGGCTGCGATCGTTTAGTGAAAGTCGACTTTGACTTTGTCAATTTCTCCGGTCAAACCATGCAGGGTAGTATGATAGTCCTCGATATTGTTGCCCCATCCGTCGAACGAATCTTCACTGAATTATACAAGCGCAAGTTCCCGCTTCATTCCGCGCGCTTAATGCGAGAGTTTAAAGGTGATGACAATGCCTCGATGGATGCGAATAACAGCAGTGCATTTAATGCCCGTCCGATTACGGGGGGATCTAGCTGGTCGAAACACGCTTATGGGGTCGCTGTCGATATCAACCCGGTGCAAAATCCATTTCTGGAGTTTGATGACAACGGGACTATCACTGTTAAGCCTGCCCAATCTTTGACTCGCTACGTCAACCGTACCCGCTTCAGAGCAAGAGATGAGGTCGAACGTCAGGGTATGGCTGAACAAGTCGTTGAGCTGTTTGCCCATCACGGTTTTTTAATCTGGGGTGGAGACTGGAATACGCCCATCGATACTCAACACTTTGAAGTCGGTTCACGACGCTTTATCAACCAGTTGTTGGCCTTACCAAAGCCTCAGGCTGAGGCAACTTTTGGTCGCTATATTGAAACGTATCGCAGTTGCTACGTGAAACAACAATCCCAAGCAAGTGAAAAGGCGAGGGCATATTGCGCTTACACTACGGTTCACGGCGTATAACAACTTCAGTGGTACAAAGAAAAGAGCCAGCTCACATGAGTTGGCTCTTTGAGTATTTAGATCATTGATTAAGTCTTAAATCGACTTCCACCGCTAGTGCGACAGAGGCGCCAACCATTGGGTTATTGCCTATCCCGATAAAGCCAATTCATACTTCATTGCTTTATCTCCGACGTACTAGATTCCTCTTTTACTCCTGGAGAACAACTTCAGGACGTTTCATCTTAAATGTCAAAACCAATAACGATAATGAACAAAGAGCAGTGAGAAGTAACATAGCACTTGAGTAAGATGTCATAAAACCGTGAGTGACTATTTGTGCCGCTGCATCGGTACCCAGATCAAGCTGCTGTTCCAGAACTTTGGTAATTTGATTCAAGTCTCCAGTATGCACTGTTGATGCAACCGAGCTTCCTACCCCCGAAGAGATATTGTCTAAAAACTGACTATTGAAGATAGCGACACCGATAGCTAAACCAATAGAAGCGCCTGTATTTTGAATGGTTCCAATGTTTCCGATCGCGGCTCCAGTATAACTTTGGGGTACCGATGTGACCGCTGCTGTCATCGATGGACTCAAAACACAGCCCCAACCTATCCCCATACAAAGGAATGAAACAAGAATGAAAGGTGTCGCCTCGTTGATTGTGAACTGTGCTTGTAGTGTCGCTGATGTAGCCAATAAAAGCAGTCCGACAATAATAATCGGTTTACATCCTAACTTATCGACAGCCTTACCCACAAAAGGAGAAATAATAGCAACTCCTGCAGTGGTAGGGAGTAGCATGAAACCGATGTCTAATGCTGCTAAGTGTTGAATATTGGACAAGTACAGCGGCATCAAGAAAAACGCAAGGCTGTAAAAAGCTCCCAAAGTAAATGAAGCAATTGATGAAGAAGAAAACTGTGGGTTGCGTAAAATTCTGAAGTTGACAATAGGATCAACTGCTTTGCTTTCAACATAAACGAAACCTAAAGAAAACAAAGCGATTATGCCGACGAAAGAAAGGCTAGTTGATGATGCCCACCCCCAAGTAGAGCCCTGAGTAAATAGAACAGATAAACACCCAAGGATAAGGGTAACAAGTATAGCTCCAGGTATATCAAGACTCCCTTTGGCTTTTCCATGCTCAGGTTTTGGAATAGCAATTACACAAGCAAACACAGATAGTATAATGATGGGGATATTGATATAGAAAATCCATCTCCATCCCATGTAATCCACGAGCAAACCGCCCAGAAACGGCCCCAGCGCTAAACCTAGTCCATTAATACCGAATAAAACACCTAACGCATGTCCCTGTTTATCGGCTGGAAATATGTGGGAAATGATCGCACCAGAGTTAGTAAAAAGTATTGCGCAAGAAATACCCTGAATTAGCCGAGCGATGATGAGGACATCAATATTTGGAGAGAGCGCAGCTAGAACGGAAGATAACCCGAAAACGATAACTCCCGTATAAAATACTCTCTCATGACTAAAAATGTCGCCTAAACGTCCCATCGTTACCATCATAGAGGAAAGCGCGATAACAAAAATATTCATTACCCACTGTAATAGTGAAAGCGAAGAAGAGAACTCGGCTTGGATATCGGGTAATGCTGTATTTACGATGGTAAAATCAACGCAACCTAAAAAGCTTGCTAAACCTACACCGAACAAGGCGAGGTTTGGGTTATTATTTAACATATAGACTTATCCGGTTATTATGCAGTTTTCAAGTAAGGAATATCATTGCTCGAGTTAGAGCTTTTCTTGAATCTCAATGAAAGCCAGTTCGCCTTATCAAAATTAGGCTTAACAAAAATATTATATGTAGCTTTCATTGCTTGCGACATTGGCTGTGGGTAGATTATAAAATCATAGCCTTGTTTGGCCCATAAAGGCATTATTGCTGGACACTCTTCGATCAAGTACTCTAAGCCTCTATAAAAGCTATCCTCTATATCAAAGGGCTTGCCATTATTAACTCTCCTTTGTAGAAAGGTAAAGACTGTGCTGTTTATGCACTTTTTGTATTCATCATTTATATTGTACTCATGTTCTATTCTTTTTCGTTCGTTGTAATATTCTTCAGAGTCAATAATATCATCCCATCTGATTACTTCTAATTTGGGATTTATTGAATCTAGTAGCTCTCGGTTTCTGTCTAGCCAACTATCCCCCAAAGAATTTGCCTTTTCTCTCGCTGAAACTTCACAAGGACAATCAGTAAGATTATGTCTCTGTAGAGTATCGCCCAACATTATTGTACAACTCGAAAATCCACTTTTATTTATTAATTCAATTGTAGAGCTTAATTTATCACCTTCGTGATATTTTTGACCGACACTGATGGCTAAAATACATTTTTTACCAACTAGCTCTTGTTTTTCTCCATCGTGTTTAAATCTTGCTTTTGTCATGCCACTAACTTCTTTATACAAATGTCAATAATAATTAAAGAACTAACTCCAGTATACTAGAGGCTTATTCTTATCTTGATATCCGATCCAGCACCCTAAAGATATCCTTTCAATATCCATACTTGGTCTAACAGCATGAATTTCATTACTGTTTATAATTACCATCTCACCTGGTATCGGTTTGTACTTAACCCTTGCTGGGGGTAACATATCCCTGTCTATTCCGTATATTGAATCTCCTTTTAAACTTTCATATTCACCTGGTGTTGGATATTGCTGCCAAGTTTCTAACTCTCCACCATCTCTAGGCATACTCAAATAAGTTATTGCAGCAAGTTGTTCGTTAATAATGATATTGGACTCTTTATTTATATTTCTAAACAATTGATCTGTGTGTGGCTTAAGCTCCACGTTTTTCTCTAAGTATCGACAAGTACCGACAAAGAACTTACTGCTATCATCTTGAAGCAATCTGGCTCCCCCTAACCATTTTTCTTCTAAAACTAGTCTGAGTTCATCTATTGGCGATATGTAAGGCGATGCAATTTTTCTAAATCTATTAATATGAAATATAGATTCATCATGGTATGTTTTTCTTTGTTCTTCGGTGCTTACTTCCGTATATGCCGGACCAATTTTTTTGAACTGACTTGCTAGAGAGTGACTATTTTTTAGAGGCGAGTTAATAATTCTTTCTAATAAGTATTGAATCGTTTCTTTAGGAATGAAATTCTCAATAACAATGGCACTGCATTCTTTGTTTATTAGAGACATAATATGAGACATTTCTAGGCTATCTTTAGAAACTCTAATGATCATAAAAATCCTTTTTATTAGTTATGTTTTAAATTTATTGCAACAACGTTTCTGGCGCTTTTTTATGTAAACCCAGTTCAATGCCTTTAATCATTAGCTCATTGCTCGATTGACAACCAAGCTTATCTTTGATGATTGATATGTGAGCGTCGAATGTTTTAATAGATATGCCAAGTGAGTCAGATATAAACTTTCTTTTATACCCATTCAAAAATAAAAATAGAACCTCTTTTTCTTTTACGGTTAGTTTCTTTAATGTAACTCCACAACTGATATTATGAATCATTGTGGGTGATTGTTTTAATATAGAGGCACCATCAAAGAAGCCAAATTTCATTGCATTCGCAGCAACGCCTGCGACATTGCCATGAATATCAAAAATTCTTCTCTTTCTAACATAAAGATTAAAGCGCTCTCCATTTGAATCAATTATAGGTTCAAAGATGTCATAATCACTACCAGACAATATGTCTTTGTCGTGAGAACGATAAATCTGTGAAAATATTTTCCAAGGCATATCTTCATCCAAGCAACCTATAACTTCATCTATGTTGGGCTTTCCTGAAAGTTTTATGTACTCTTGGTTACACGCTACAATTTTATAATTTTTATCCTTAATAAAGAGTACTCCATTGGGAAAATCAATGACTCTTTTATTTATGAAATACTCAATGGTTTCCATTTTTATAATCCAACTGCCGACTTAAAAGTTGTATGTTTGTTAATTTTGTTGGGATACTACATCAGCTGAAATTCAATGAGAATAGGGAGAACCCCTATATATGGAAATTAAATTAACATTTTGTTACATTATTGTTTCTATCAATTAAAGAGCCAGCTCGAACGAGCTGGCTCTTTGAGCATTTAGATCATTGATTAAGTCTTAAATCGACTTCCACCGCTAGCGCGACAGAGGCGCCAACCATTGGGTTATTGCCCATCCCAATAAAGCCCATCATAGCAACGTGAGCTGGTACGGAAGAGCTGCCAGCGAACTGTGCGTCGGCGTGCATTCGACCCATAGTATCTGTCATCCCGTAGCTTGCCGGGCCTGCTGCGACATTATCTGGATGGAGAGTGCGGCCTGTTCCGCCGCCAGAAGCAACGGAAAAGTAGCCTTTATTTTGACTGAGTCTCTCAGATTTATAGATACCCGCGACTGGGTGTTGGAAGCGAGTAGGGTTGGTTGAGTTACCTGTAATACTCACATCTACCTGTGCAGCGTGCATGATCGCGACGCCTTCACGTACATCATCGGCACCGTAACACAAGATCTCTCCGCGCTCGCCTTGACTAAAGCGTTTACGACTCACTTCATTCAGTTCCCCCGTCGCATAATCATATTGAGTACGCACATAGGTAAAACCATTGATGCGTGAGATCAGATAGGCCGCATCCTTACCTAACCCGTTGAGGATGACTTTGAGTGGTGACTTTCTCGATTTATTGGCGTTGAGCGCGATTTTAATCGCCCCTTCCGCAGCGGCGAATGACTCATGACCGGCAAGGAAGGCGAAGCACTGAGTGTCTTCATTGAGTAAGCGCGCTGCTAATGCCCCATGACCTAAACCGACTTCACGCTGGGCTGCAACACTACCGGGTTTGCAAAATGCCTGAAGACCCTGTCCAATAATGGAAGCGGCTTCAGCTGCAGTTGCTGCTTTACGGTAGAGGGCAAGAGCTGTACCCAGTGTATAGGCATCACAAGCATTATCGAACGCGATAGGTTGGGTATCTAAAACCAGCTTTTTAGGGTCGATACCCATTTCGATGCAGTAGTTATGCGCCTCTTCCACAGAGAGGAAATTCATTTCATTTAGCAGTGTTTGAGTTGTAATGGTCATAATAAATTCCTCTACTTAGTCTTGGCGTGGATTAACAGTTTTAACCGCTTCATCAAAGCGACCATAGGTGCCTTTTGAATTAGCCAGAGCCTCATCAGCAGTAACACCATTGCTGATTTGAGCCATCATTTTTCCTAAGTTGAGGTACTCGTAGCCGATAATTTCCCCATCTTCATCCAGCGCCAGCTGAGTGACATATCCTTCTGCCACCTCCATATAACGAGGCCCCTTAATACGGGTCGAATAGCTTGTGCCGACCTGACTGCGTTGAGTTTTGCCCAGATCTTCCAGCGCTGCGCCTACTTCGAGTCCACCCTCAGAGAAGGCTGATTGAGTCCGACCATAAGCAAACTGAAGGAATATCTCTCTCATTGCCACGTTGATAGCATCGCAAACGAGATCGGTATTCATCGCTTCTAGAATGGTTTTGCCAGTAAGGATTTCTGATGCCATCGCTGCGGAGTGAGTCATACCAGAGCAGCCGATTGTCTCGATTAACACTTCTTCGACGATGCCATCTTTTACGTTGAGAGTGAGTTTAGCTGCCCCTTGCTGCGGAGCACATGCGCCTACGCCATGGCTCAGACCTGAGATAGCGATAACATCTTTGGGATTAACCCAGCGACCTTCGACAGGGATAGGTGCAGATGGGTGTAAGTCGCCCCGTTGAATTGGGCACATAGATTGAAGTTCGTGAGCGTATTGCATGTCGTTTTCCTCGAAAAAGGAAAACAGGTGTAGAGCGGAACTCATGAGCAAACTACAGTTCATCGCTTCCCGGGTTGGAAGTGATTCAACAGATACACCTGTTTTCAGAAACTGTAGGAGTCATCAGCCGATTGGCGGTTAAGTAGGTGGAACCCCATCACCTTGGTTAGGATTGTAGATCTAAGTCACATTTCTATACAAGGGTTTCCTCTAGAACCGTTGAGCATAAAAATGTCGCGCTTTATGTGTTTTTTGGGATTGGCGGCTTTACTTGTCATTTTTATGAGCTGCGATAGCCGATACATCTTTTCCGGCCTTCTTTGCCGCTGTTACAGATTGCTATGAACTGGGGGAAGTCTGCTAATGGAACTGCCAAACTTTGGAGTTGGGAATGTGTAGGTAGCGCGTGTTTTAGTACCAAAACTTAGTACAAATAGCTTAAACCTAGATGTAGAAATACAAAAAGGGCGATAACTCAGAGAGTTACCGCCCTTTCCAAACGTTTGGTGGAGCTGGCAAAAATTGAATCCGGCGGCACGATAATCTTTGTAAAAGCCTAGTCCTACCTGCTCTTAGGACGGTTTTGAGTAGGCGAGCTATGTCTTAAAAATCGTGACACCTTCTCGTAAATCGTTGCTCATTAGCCTAGCGCCTCTCTGTCCTGCCCTTCAATGAGCGGTTGATGATTCTGTGGAGCTCTTCAAGAAAAAGTTGGACGCCGGTTCAACTCCCTATTTGAGGAAGTAGTTCATCAATAACTTGGCAGAACACTTCTCTATTAATGCCATTTGGGAGTTCGCATTGTTCAAGGAAGCTTCTTAGTATTACATGGTTGACAGCGATGTATATGTAGTCGTTATCTCTTGCATGTGATACGAAGCTGAGTACTTTTTGAGTAGGGGTTACGATAGAGCTCCATAATGCGAGTTCTCTTATCAAAGACGAAATCTCATCTTCTTCGATGGCATCAATAGGGCAGTAAAAGACCGATTGTGAGCCAAGGTAAGAGTGCTTAAACCGCTCATCTGCGCTTGATAGCCACCTGATCCAAAAGGCTTCAAAGGAGTCCTTATTTAAAGAATCAATAAACTCCCCTGTACGTATCGTGTCACGACAAAAGAACTCGGCTATCAGTCTATGTCGAGCATCCTGAGGATCTTCAGGAATTGGTACTAGCTTAAGGTTTTCATTGTTCTTTTTGGCGTAGATCCACTGCATACCTGCTTCTAAATGCTCAATACGGTAACACTCTGTGGTACCTTGCTCTGGTTTGGGATTTTCATCACTCCAGTCCGTACAAAGCCACTTCTTGAACGTGATTTTGAACTCTTTTTCAATGGCCTTTGCATCAGCTTGATTTCTACAGCAGAGAGCAACGGATTGAGCATAATCGGGTGTATAAAGGTTTTTATAAGAGCGTGTAAGATTATAGATCCTTGAGTACTGCAGCTTTCCATCTGCCTTTCTTTTGGTCTTAATCGAGTTAGCATGCCCGACTTTGAAAAGGCCCTGTGATGGGCATACAAGTACGTAAAAGTAATAGTTGTCATTGCCAGTCATGCTTTGTTTCCCTTTCCTCTCACTGGTGTTGAAACCGCTTCCTCTGGAGACATCATTCGCTTATAAATCCGATATTTCAGGGTGCTTGTAGCTATATCAAAGTGTTCAGCAGCATCTTCGATACATGGATAAATTGTTTCAAAAATGGTTATGGGCTTACCATGAACCTCCCTGACAGCATTGGTTGAAGACATCCACTCGAAATTACTTGAACCCCAAGGTTTCGTATCATCCTTTCTCACCAGTTTCATACCTGGCGGTACATCGCCTACGTCACTTTTGAATGCGTCATAGTTTAACCACTGTGCATCTATATTTCCTTCGTGGCGAGTAAGTAGCGCTAGGTGGCGACGAAAAAGGTTAGTCCCTGCATCTGGGTGTTTGCTGTGCCGTCTTTGCTTATCGGGAATTGGCTTATCTTCTCGCAAGCAGCGTTCTACAACATGCGGTTCGATGCCTCGTTTTTCCCCAATTTTTAGTCCAGCTTCCTTGCGTGAGTGGTATGTTTGATTACCCACGGTTATTGGTATTCCTCTAGCACCACCTAAGTTGCCAGGCTTAGCTGTATTTAATCCTAGCTCACCCAACGCATCTAGTTTCTCCACCCAAAAGCTTTCTCGTAAGCTTAACTGCTTACCCAATGGAATGTTGTCTTCCAGTACATCGAATTTAAATGCAAGTTCACCGTGTTCCCGTATGGCCTTGGCGAACCTATTTTTAGCACCCTTTTCCGCTGCTTTTTTGTGGTAGTACCATTGTTTATTAACAGTAAGTACCGTTAAACCAACGTAAATCTGACCGGTCTTTGGCAAGGTGATTTTGTAGATTCTACCGCTTCGGTTGCCAGCGTAGCGAAAAACGGGAGTGTCAATAGCTTCATCTAGAGGCCAGCCTTGTTTAATTCTTCCCCATATAAGGTGCTTGTCTTTTTCTCTGTTAATTGCTCTTAAGTGTAGTGGTCAACAAATACCGGACACAGATTTAAGCCGATTCTCGGCATCCACTGGCGACAGCCCGTCATTTGTTTGATGGGGCCGTTGCCTATTGTAGTAGTCCATCAAGTAATAGCTGATGTCTCTCTTGGCTTGAATTTGGGTCAGGTAACCAGTCGCTGGGACCCATTCGGTTTTTAGACTTCTAAATAGCCTTTCCATTGGAGCATTGTCCCAGCAGTTTCCACGACGGCTCATACTTTGAGTTATTCGGTATCGCCAAAGCCTTTGACGGTATTTACGGCTGCTATATTGGCACCCTTGGTCTGAGTGGAACATGACTAATCCTGAGAGGAGACGCTCTCCTAAATTGTCCTTTAAGTAAGGTATTTGATGATGAAAAAAAATAGTACGAATAACACGCGAATTCTTCATGAATACACGAAGTATTTGAAGGATGCTAAACGTCTTGATGAGTCAACTGTTGATGGTGTTATGAAGTCGATTAATCGCTTTGAAGAGTACACTGATTATATGGATTTTAGGAAGTTTAGGGCTAAGCATGCTATTGGATTTAAAAAGTACCTGCTATCCAAAAAATCTGTTGTAACCGGAGAGCGACTGAGCAAGGCGACAGTGCTTACTACCACCCGCCACTTGAAGACGTTCTTCCAGTATCTGGTAACGCAAAAAGGTTATCGAGCGAAGATAAACTACAGTGATATTGAATATTTTAACTTGTCATAAAAAGACACTCGTATTGCTAACGCCAAGCGAAGACGAAATGTAGCGACGGTCGAGCAGGTAATTAGTACCTTGGAGTCGATGCCATCTTCTACCCCTATAGAAAAGCGTAATAGAGCATTGATGGCGTTTATCATTTTGACTGGTGCAAGGGATGGGGCCGTAGCTTCAGCAAAAATTAAACATGTTGATCTCAATGAGCTCAGTTTTTATCAGGATGCTAGGGACGTAAACACCAAATTCAGCAAAACATTCACCACGTACTTTTTTCCAGTTGGGGAGCTACCACTGCGGATTTTGACAGAGTGGATTGAGTATTTGGTTCAAGACGCTGGATTTAAGCAAAATTCTCCGCTGTTTCCTAAAACGAAACTGGCACACAATGAAAGTCAGCAGTTTTCTATCGCTGGCTTGCTTGAGGAGCATTGGAGTAACGCTAACCCGATACGACATATTTTTGAACGAACCTTTGAAGATGTCGGTTTGCCTTATTTCAATCCGCATAGCTTCCGTAACACGCTGGTAAGACTAGGTGAAAGGCTTTGTCGAACCCCTGAAGAGTTCAAGGCTTGGAGTCAAAACTTGGGGCATGAAAGTGTGCTGACCAGCTTCTATAGCTATGGTGACGTGCCTGATTACAAGCAAGCAGAGTTATTGAGGAAGCTAGCTAAGCCGAAACCAGAGCCTAGTGAATCAGATGCCGCTCTCTTGCAAAGAATGTTAGCTGCGGCTAGAGAGCAAGGCGTTTAGTCTGATAGTTGCAAAGCTGGTATCAAAAAACAGTCGTATGTTGATACCAGCTTTTTTATATCTAAAATGGTATCAAAAAATTAGCACTTAAGATAAATGATACCTATAGTTATTGATGCTAGGTTATTTGATGCCAAATTTGAACAAGGGAAATAGTAATGAGGATTTTTTCATATTGCCGAGTATCGACAACGGAGCAGTCTACAGAAAACCAGATAATTGCAATTCGGCAGCGAGGGTATGAGATTATTGAATCACGAGTCGTATCTGAAACGGTATCTGGCTCGGTTGAAGCGATGAAGCGAGACAAATTCAAAATGCTGGTGGAGCATCAGCTTGAATCTGGCGATATGCTGGTGGTTTTGAAACTAGACCGATTGGGGCGCGACAACATCGATGTCCAAAAGACGATTACCATGCTAGGTGACAGGGGGATAAAAGTTGTTTGCTTAGACCTACCTGTTGCAGACTTGTCCAGCGCCGAAGGTAAATTGATGCTGCAAATGTTTTCTGCCTTTGCTGAATTTGAGCGAAATCGAATTAGGGAAAGGACTAAGGAAGGTTTAGAGCGAGCCAAAGCCGAGGGTAAAAAACTTGGAAGACCAGCAGCTCATTCCACCACGTATTCTGTTCAGGCAAAGAAGGCTGAGGGGTTGTCGCAGTCAAAAGTTGCGCTGACCCTCGGTTTAGGTATAGCGACTGTCAAAAGGCATTGGAATAAGTGAGTTTACTTGTGGGCAAGCTAACTCATTTATCCCGATTATGTGTTTCAGTATCACTATGGTACCAAAAGTAATGAAAACACTCGTAGGTGCTATTTGTATCAATTTAGAACAGAGTTGATCGTGTTGACTTTTAATCACGAAGCTAACGTAGAAAGCTCCGTCTATTTCCAAACTGATCTAATACAATAGTTGTGCGTTTTACGCTTGGATATATATAAACAATCTCGTAAACTTTTCAAAGACTTGGTACCTACCCCCAGCTTAGTTGGTGGTAAGCTTCAGAACCTACCAAGGTAGGGCTAGAAACTTAGAGCTTATGCTCGTGTGAACAAGCCAGTTTATATTGCTCACCCCATAATTGACCATAGCTGAAACAGTGATTCATTGTGAATTTAGTTGACTAACATTTGATTAAGTTACGGTGAGTTGTGTTAGTTAAAGGAATCACCATTGAACAAAAAGGAACTACTTCAGTTCTATAAAGAACTCTATTTTCATGAGCTGGAGCGTAAGGATCGTATAACAGCACAAGCGCAAGTACGCTTTGCTTTTGTTGCAACGGGTGTTGCGTTATCTGCATATATGCTTAGGATGCTGGACTTTACTGAATCACCGACTCTCGTCTGGCTTTTTTTAGGTTGCCTCAGCCTGGCGTTAATTCCATTTTGTTGTTCAGTGTGGGTGTTAAGTCGAGCATTTTGGGGTAATCATTATGGTTACTTACCAGTTCTAACGGATGTGGAGGTATACCGTCAAGATTTAGAACATCACTATGCGGAGACTGGAGAAAATGGGTCGATTGATAATGACATGTTGGATTATTTGCTCGGTAGCTTCGCAGATATTTCATCCCAGAATAGCAAGGTGAATGAAGCACGCCTCACTAAGATGAACCACTTTTATAGATTTTCACTGCCCTCAGTGGGCTTTTTTGTGGTTGCAAGTGCTTTGTTTATTGTTGCAGATCTTGACGCATCATCGCCAAGGAAGCCAATTGTTATTCAACAAATTTCGACACCAATCATTGAACCTAAGTTACCAACGGAGTTGGTGCCCAACAAACAGGAACTATTGAGCAATGACTAATAAAAACGATGACCAAGATCCAACTGCTCCTAAGGTTTCAAGCATGCCTCGCCGTCCTCAACCGCCAAAACCACGTACTATTTTGGAACTTAAGACAACGTTAGAACCTGATCCTTGCTTTGCCTTTGAAGTTTGTAAAGATTCAACAAGTGGTGGAAATCGACGCATTTTCAAACGAATTGAAGAAATCCCTTGGCCTAACAAAAGTACTGAGTCTCAACAAGAAAAGCTCAACGAAGCTGATACTTGTCGAAAACATGTGACACCTAAACTTGTAGATGCTGGATGGGATGAAGCCCCACATCAAATAAAGGAGCAGCACCAACTAACCGATGGACGGATTACTGTTAGAGGTGATAAAACCTCACGCGGGGAAAAGTATCGGGCCGATTACCTGCTTAATTACAACCGAGACTTTCCTATTGCGGTGGTTGAGGCTAAGCCGGAATCAGCTCCTGTTGGTAAAGGTATGCAACAAGCTAAGACTTACGCTGAAATTCTGGGGCTTAAATTTGCTTATGCTACTAATGGCCATGAGATATTAGAGTTTGACTTTCTCACGGGTGTTGAACAAATCATTAATGAATACCCTACTCCAGAAGAGCTGATAGCCCGTCTAACTAGTGGAGAAGGCATAGATACAGAAGCATCTGATAGGCTCCTAACTGCTTACCATCATGCACCTGGCGGATTTTCACCTAGATACTACCAACAGATTGCTATCAACCGTACTGTGCTTTCTATCTTGCAGGGTAAGAAACGCAACTTGATCACGATGGCAACTGGAACGGGAAAGACAGTAGTTGCCTTCCAAATCTGTTGGAAACTATGGAATTCAAGATGGAACGCTTCAGGTGAGTACCGCAAGCCAAGAATCTTGTTCTTGGCTGACCGGAATGTGCTTGTCGATGATCCAAAAGATAAGACCTTCTCCCCATTTGGAGACGCTCGATACAAGATCGAAGGAGGTAAAATCACCAAAAGTCGTGAAATGTACTTCGCAATTTATCAATCTATTGCTAAGGATAAGAATCGACCTGGCTTATATACGAAGTTTTCTCCTGATTTCTTTGATCTAATTATTGTTGACGAGTGCCATCGTGGTAGTGCCAAAGATGACAGTAACTGGAGAGATATTCTTGAATACTTTAAGCCTGCTTATCAAGTTGGAATGACAGCAACGCCACTTCGTGAGGACAACCGGGATACATATAGCTACTTTGAAGATCCTCTTTACACATACAGTCTTGCACAAGGCATTGAAGATGGCTTTCTCGCACCGTATAGAGTTCACCGCATTATTACTCAGGTAGACGCGACGGGATGGAGACCTACGAAGGGAGAGCTAGATCGTTACGGTCGTGAAATTCCAGACGGAGAGTATGGAACAAAAGATTTTGAGCGCAGAGTCGTCTTGAAGGCTCGAACTGAGGTTATCGCTAAGCATATTACTGATTTTCTTAAACGGACCGACAGGTTCGCAAAAACTATCGTTTTCTGTGTAGACCAACCTCATGCCGATGAAATGCGTCGGGCTTTAAGTAACTTAAATAAGGACTTAGTCAAAAAGTATCCCGACTATGTTGCTCGCGTAACTTCAGATGAAAAGAAAATTGGTAAAGGCCACCTTAGTCGATTCCAAGAGTTAGAAACAACGAGTCCAGTTATCTTAACGACTTCGCAACTGCTGACGACGGGAGTTGATGCGCCGACTTGTAAGAACGTCATTTTAGTTCGGGTTGTTAACTCTATGAGTGAGTTCAAACAGATAATAGGAAGAGGAACTAGGTTGCGTGAAGATTACGGTAAGCTTTGGTTTAGTATTTTGGACTATACAGGCTCCGCTACTCAAAACTTTGCCGATCCAACCTTTGATGGCTTCCCTGACATTGAAGAGGACACCATAATTGATGATGAAGGTAATGAGTTACCTCAAGGTGACGATGACTTACCTGAAGAGAGTGGTGGTGATGAACATAATACACCGACAGAAGGAAAAGAGACTGGCTCAGGAGAAGATAGCCCTGCTACTGAGTCAGTTCGTTATTATGTTGACGGTGGCAGTGTTAGTATCTCTGCTCATGTTGTGTATGAGTTTGACGCAAGTGGAAAGCAGCTAAAGGCTGTTCAGTTTACTGACTACACAGCAGAAAACGTAAGGACTCTGTTTTCATCCCCCGATGAACTTCGTGATAGCTGGGCTGATCCTGTTAAGCGCGAAGATATAATTGCGACTCTGGCCTCTAAAGGGATAGATTTTCAACACATTAGCGAAGAGGTTGGAAAGCCGGACGCAGACCCATTTGACTTGCTATGTCATTTAGCGTTTGATGCCCCATTGAGAACTAGGCTTGAGCGTGCTGAATATCTACGCAAGCAGAACCCTGATTTCTTTGACAGATATGGCCCTCAGGCTAAAGAGGTACTCGAAGCGCTTTTAAACAAGTACCGAGAGTATGGCCCAACGCAGTTTAACCTTGCAGAAGTGGTTGATGTTCCACCAATTTCGGACTTTGGTAATTTGATAGAAATTGCGAGTCGATTTGGTGGACCAAGAGAGATGAAAAGCGCGGTAGACCAGATGCAATCTCTGCTCTACCACTCATAAGAAACTGGTAGTAACGAATGACTAAAAAAAAGACTGAAAAGCCAATGACAACAGCTCAACAATTGGGCTCTATCGTAAAAAGTGCGCGTCAGATCATGCGTAAGGACAAAGGTCTTAATGGTGATCTGGATAGGCTACCTGTACTTACTTGGGTAATGTTCCTCAAGTTCCTTGACGATCTGGAAAACCTCAGAGAAACAAAGGCATTAGTAGAGGGTAAGGACTTCAAACCGGCCATAGATGCCCCTTACCGTTGGCGGGACTGGGCAGCAAAGGAGGGCAGTATCACTGGTGATGAGTTGATCTCCTTCGTAAATAATGATTCGACCGTTAGACCTGATGGGACAGAAGGTGCGGGATTGTTCGCTTACCTAAAAGAACTTCAAGGTGAAAATGGGAAAATGGATCGCCGTGACGTAATAGCAACAGTTTTTAGCGGTCTACATAATAGGATGCTCAATGGTTATCTATTACGCGATGTGATTGATAAAGTTAATGGTATCCATTTTAACTCTTCTGAGGAAATGCATACTCTTAGCCGCTTGTACGAAACTATGTTACGTGAGATGCGTGATGCGGCTGGGGACTCTGGTGAGTTCTACACACCACGACCAGTAGTTCGTTTCATGGTCGAAGTCACTAAACCTAAGTTGGGCGAAAGCGTGCTAGACCCTGCATGTGGAACCGGAGGCTTCTTAGTTGAAGCACTATCTTACCTAGAAGGTCAGTGTGAGACTGTAGAAGATCGTGCGATGTTACAAGGTTCGAGCATATTTGGTGGTGAGCCAAAACCTCTTCCATATCTCCTTGTTCAGATGAATTTGTTATTGCATGGACTTGAATACCCTCAGATTGACTCGGGCAACAGTCTGCGCTTTCCACTACGAGAAATGGGTGACAAAGACCGTGTTGATGTGATCCTAACTAACCCTCCGTTTGGTGGCGAGGAAGAGAAAGGAATATTGGGGAACTTCCCAGATGACATGCAAACCGCGGAAACCGCGCTTTTGTTTTTGCAACTCATTATGCGCAAACTGAAAAGACCAGGGCAAGGTTCAGACGCTGGCGGCCGTGCGGCGGTTGTTGTGCCGAATGGAACTTTGTTTTGTGATGGTGTTGGTGCTCGTATCAAAGAAGAGTTATTGAAAAACTTCAACTTACATACAATCGTCCGCTTACCTGAAGGAGTTTTTTCACCATATACAGATATTCCCGCGAACTTGCTATTTTTTGATCGAAGCGGTCCTACGAAAGATATTTGGTACTATGAAGTATCTACCCCTGAAGGCCGTAGAAAATATACCAAAACAAACCCCTTGGATTACAGTGAGTTCTCAGATTGTCTTGATTGGTGGCATAGTCGAACTGAGAATGGTTGTGCCTGGAAGGTGAGCTCATCCGATATTGTTCAGTTCGATGAAAAAGGCTCATTATCAACGGTTGATTTGGATATTCGAAATCCACGTAGCTTAGAGGCTTTAGAACATGAAGAGCCTTCTGTTTTACTTAAAGGAATAATGGAAAAAGAAAAGTCTATTCTGGGAATTCTTAGTGACCTTAACAACACTCTAGGTAGTTGAATATGGCTTTAAGTAGAAAGTGGAAAATAAGAGATTTTTGTGACCTAGTTAAAGGAAACTCACCTACGTTAAAAACGGAACCAGGTGAGTACCCACTAGTTGTTACGGCTGACTTTAGAAGGTCTTCTAATGACTTTCAGTTCGATGTGGAAGCTGTGTGCATTCCTCTGGTGTCTTCTACTGGACATGGAAACGCAGCAATTCACAGGGTTCACTATCAAAGTGGTAAGTTTGCTCTTGCAAACATCATGGTTGCTTTGATTCCCAACAATTTAGAGTTGTGCTACCCAAAGTATTTATACTACTTGTTGCAATCATCCAAGGATCATGTGCTTGTTCCGCTAATGAAGGGGACATCTAATGTATCTCTTAAGGTTAAAGACATTGCTGAAGTAGAGTTGTATCTACCCACTTTGGAAAATCAAATAGAAGCGGTATCAAAAATAGATGAAGCTCTTGCAAAAGTTAATGAGGTAAAGTCTTTAAGGCACAGTCTAATCATGGAATCAAATGCTTTTCTACAGAGCGTTTTTCAAAAAGTAATAGAAGGTGCTGATTACCAGAAAATGGAAGATGTAGCTCCGGTAGTTCGTAGGAAGGTCGAGATTGATATTGATGGAGAATATCCTGAGTTAGGAGCCAGATCATTTGGGAAGGGCATTTTTCACAAGCCTACTCTAAATGGTTTTGAGCTGGATTGGCAAAAATTGTATGCCGTTCATGATGGTGATTTAGTAATAAGCAATATCAAAGCATGGGAAGGTGCAATTGCTGCTGCGGGACCAAAAGATCATGGTCGTGTAGGCTCGCACCGTTATTTGACTTGTCTTCCAAAGCCTGGTGTTACAACAGCTAAGTTTTTAAGTTTCTATTTGTTATCAAATCAGGGGATTGCGAAGGTACAAGCGGCCTCACCAGGAAGCGCTGATCGCAACCGGACACTTGCGATAAAAAGGTTAGAAAAAATTGAGGTGCCGATTCCCGATTTCGATACACAGTTGTGGTTCAGCCAACTGTTAGATGGGGTCGAGCAGATCAAGCAAGTGCAAGAGTCAAATAGGCTTGAGTTAGAAGCCCTAGTACCTGCAATCCTGGATAAAGCTATTAAAGGAAAGCTGGTTTAATGGCTATGCCTGCTCCCACTTTGGAGTAGAGCCAGTTCACTATTGGTTGCTGCCCACAGGCTTTTCTAACACGATCCGCAGCTTGACCAGACTCTATCTGGGCCAGTATTGCAGGATGCAGCCGGGTAGGAGCGACGGAGTGGTTTATTGGTAACTTTTGTGAGTGTAGACTTTGAGCGGAGCGAATTGGCTGAAGTGCGCGAGTATGAATATTGGCGGGTTAATTAAGGTACAGCTGAAGTAACTTGTTATGGAGGCTGGCTAACTCAAATACCCTAGCTGACTTCACGTGACCTAAAAAATTTAGTGCAAGCTGCGAACAAGCTTGGAGCTGCTTGCACTAAATACTCATACTAATGAACCGAAACTAATAACCCTCCAACTTTTCTCGGTTTACCAGGGCTGAATCACACCATGAAGAATGTAGCCCCTATGTTGATAGTTACAGGTGAGTCATTTCTATTTAGATAACTTTTAGTTGCTTTGTTCCGTAAACCGAAAGATTACCCTTGGCAGCCTCTTCTATATGCCCACTCCACCAGTACATCATGGGCCTCCTGCGCACCAAGTAATCGGTACGGTTGTAAGCACTACGCACTTGGTTGTCATCAACGTGAGCTAAAGCTGCTTCAATTAAATCAGCTTCAAATCCCTGCTCATTGAGCGTTGTACTGGCAAGAGAGCGTAAACCGTGGCTAACTAGCCTTCCTGCGAACCCCATTCGCTTCAAAGCCATATTCGCAGTCTGGCTATTACATGGTTTTTTCGGGTCGCGGTCAGAAGGGAAGATATAAACACGATTGCCGCTAATTGGCTTCATGACTTCCAGCAGTTTAAGTGATTGCTCTGTTAAAGGGATACGATGCTCCCTGCGTTTTTTCATTCTTTCCGCTGGAATTACCCACACCTTCTCATCTAGATCAATTTCATCCCAACGAGCTCCGGAAGCTTCACTAGGACGTGTGATGGTGTGTAATTGCCACTCAATCAAGCATCGGGTGGTGCGTTTGATGCTGGCGTTAGCTATGGCTGACATGAGTTCAGGAAGCTCAGTCGGAGTAAGCGCGGCCATGTTCTCTTTCTTAGGCTTTTTGAAGGCGGCTTTAATGCCTGTCAGCGGGTTTGCATGGACGAGACCACAGTTCGTGGCAAAATTCATGATCTCATTAAGACGTTGAGCTAGTCGTTTTACGGTTTCCAAGCTGCCTTTTGCTTCGATAGGTTTCAATAGCTCAATTACTTGCGGTGCTGTGATTTCTCTTACTGGCATTTCGCCTAAGCGAGCAAAAATGTGCAGCTCTAGAGAGCGCCAGATATCAACGGCGTAATCTGCGGTCACATCCCCTTTTTTGATTTCAAACCATTCGTTAGCGACATTGAAGAAAGTGTGCTGGTGGATAGCCTTGTGCTCTTGCTGTTCCTGCTTACGCTTTTCTTGTGGGTCGATACCCTCTGCTAGAAGTTCTTTGGCTTCCATTGTCGTTTTGCGTGCTTTTGCTAAGGGAAGATCTGGGTATCTTCCTAGGCTCAAATTAGCACGCTTTCGGCTATTGGGGCGGTAGTAGTTTAAAATCCAATGCTTGGAGCCGTTCGGTTTCACTCTTAAGCGAAGGCCATCACCATCAAAAAGGTTGTATTCCTTCTCTTGTGGTTTGGCTGCTTTGATTTCCTTGTCGGTCAGTCTAGTTGTAGTTTTTGCCATTATGGGTACACCAAATTAACGAACTTTAGGTAGTGTACCCACGGATGTACCCATAATGCAAAGAAGCCATTGGATGTTAAAAAACGCCAGAGGAAGCTAAGTGATTGATTTTACTTTGATGCGGACATAAAAAAAGACGCCCTAGGACGTCTTAATTCATTGAATTGGTGGAGCTGGCGGGAGTTGAACCCGCGTCCAAAAACCATTCATCATTGGTACTACATGCTTAGTCGATCTTTAAATTCACCAAGTACCTGCGAACCGACACGCTAGTAAATGACTATCCTGAATTATAATTCGCCGTTCATCTCTCAGGCGGGAGAATCCGGGCTAGCGCGTTTGGGTTTGATCTCTCGTTGGTCCCCGTCTTACGTGCGGAAGCTAGGGCGAGAGAGCTCTGAGCAGGTTATTAAGCTGCTAGTGCGTAGTTTTCGTCGTTTGCGACTATTTTTTTGCGGCTTTTTACGTGGCCAACCGCCCCACGGCATGCACCTCAGACTGCAAAATTCCTGTCGAATCCTAAATCAGCCCCAAAGTGTTCTTCGCATAGTACCAGAAAAGTATAACCTGTCTAGACTTGTGCGTTTAAGTGCTCAATATTAGCGCAGTGAGCTCTTCATAACTCGTGCTTTTTCACGAGCCCAATCTTTTTCTTTAAGATCAGTACGTTTGTCGTGCAGTTTCTTACCTTTGGCGACACCGATTTTCATCTTGACCCAAGAGCGCGACCAGTAAAGAGATAGCGCAGCCAGTGTCATACCTTCACGGTTGATTCGACCAAGTAGGTTGTCGAGTTCGCGACGACTCAGCAGCAACTTACGTACACGTGTCGGGTTAGCAACGATGTGTGTTGATGCCTGGTTTAGTGGAGTAATGGTCATGCCACTGACAAAGGCTTCACCGTCACGCATAAAGACGTAGCTTTCTGCGATGTTAGCTTTGCCCTGACGAAGTGACTTAACTTCCCAGCCTTGTAGCTCCATGCCGGCTTCAATTTCATCGTCGATAAAATATTCGTGGCGAGCTTTCTTGTTGACAGCGATGGTATTGCTACCCGCTTTTTGTTTAGATTTTTTCTTTGCCATAATGGCTGCATTATACGGCTAGGTTTTCACTTAGGAAATCCCTTTATTTGCGCTTAGTGCAAATAAAAGTAAAATTGCATCATGCTTGAGGTTCAGGCGGATGTTATGAGGAGTCAATATGAAGCAAGTCAGCCGTTCTGCGTTGGTATCGTTTAGTGCAGAACAGATGTTCAATCTGGTGAACGATGTTGCGAGCTACCCGGAGTTTTTGCCTGGGTGTTCGGGTTCACGTGTGATTGAATCGAGCTCAGACGCGATGGTCGCTTCTGTTGATGTTGCAAAGGCAGGGATTAGTAAAACGTTCACGACTTCGAATGAGTTAGTTAATGGCGAAGCGATCATCATGAATCTGGTTGATGGTCCGTTTAAGACGCTGAAAGGCGGTTGGTTCTTTACCCCATTAGATGACCAGGCGTGTAAGGTTGAGCTAAAGCTGGAATTTGAGTTTTCAAGCAAGATGATTGAAATGGCGTTTGGCAAAGTGTTTAACGAGCTGACTAATAATATGGTCAACGCATTTACCAAGCGTGCAAAACAGGTTTACGTAGCTTATGAGTATTGAGTCAGACATGATTCATGTTGAGGTGGTGTACGCGCTGCCTCAGGAACAGCGTGTATTTACGCTGGTGGTTAATAAAACCATGACGGTTGAAGAGATTATTGTGCAGTCTGGTGTGCTGGAGCTTTATCCTGAGATCGACCTGAAGAAGAACAAGGTTGGCGTGTTCAGCCGTAACGTTAAACTTGATGCGACCGTGCATGATAAAGACCGTATTGAGATTTATCGCCCGTTGTTAGCCGATCCAAAAGAGATTCGTCGTAAAAGAGCAGAGCAGGCTAAAGCCGCTGGTAATGCGGATCCTGTTACGGGTGGAAAGAAAAATCCGTTGAGGAAAGAAGGGTAGGAGCGTTATAGAACGCTGCGCTTCGAGAACGGACTTCGTCCTACGAGAATTTAGAACGGGCTGCGCCCTTCGAGAGGTGCACGTTATAGATGCTGAGTAGGTATCTGAACCAGAGCTTTTTGTTGGGAACTTACGTCTAAAATA
>NZ_AEVS01000083.1 GCF_000189255.1 Vibrio brasiliensis LMG 20546
CTTTTTTGTTTCTCAAACTTAGTAAATGACAAAAGCAGGTAGTGCTCACATTAGTCACTGGTTTGAGATCATTACGCGCCTGAAATTCGCCATGCGAAGCATGCCTGCCCCAAGCGCGATATGGGTAATGTTATTTACCTAGTGCTTCTTTGTAGTGCTGACGACAAACCGAAACGTACTTATCATTCCCACCGATAGCGACCTGATCACCCTCTGCAATCGCAACACCATGCTCATCAGTACGAATTACCATGTTTGCTTTACGGCCACAGTGACAGATAGTTTTTAGCTCAACCAGTTTGTCTGCCCAAGATAGCAGGTATTTGCTGCCTTCGAACAGTTCGCCCAAAAAGTCCGTTCTTAAGCCGTAACAAAGTACCGGGATGTGAAGCTTATCGACCACTTCCGTCAATTGGTAAACCTGCTCTTTACTCAGAAATTGACACTCATCGACTAAGATACAGTGACGCTTTTCAACTTCATTCAGAGCCATGATCTCTTGAAGCAGGTTGGTTTCAGTGTTGTATAGATGAGCGTCTGACTGCAAACCGATACGTGAACTCACTTTACCTACACCATAGCGGTCATCTAATGCTGCAGTGAAGATAACCGGGGTCATTCCACGTTCTTGGTAGTTAAATGAAGATTGAAGAAGAGTGGTTGATTTACCCGCATTCATTGCAGAGTAGTAGAAATACATCTGAGCCACTGTTTATTACCCGTATAAAAATGAAAAAATTAAAGAAAAGGGCTGAATCATCAGCCCTTATACATATTTGATTTATAGATTACTTACGACGCCACGTTGTGCCTTCAGGGCCATCTTCAAGTACGATGCCCATCTCATTCAGCTTATCGCGTGCCAGGTCTGCATTAGCCCAGTCTTTTGAAGCGCGGCTATCGTTACGCAGTTTGATTAGAGCTTCAATCTCTGCAACTTCATCATCATTGCCAGCGTCACCTTTAAGGAAAGCTTCTGGATCCTGGTAAAGAATACCGATCACATCTGCCAGTTCACGCATTAATGAACCTAAAGCACTCGCTGCTGCGATATCTTCCGCTTTAATACGGTTAATTTCACGAGCCATGTCGAATAGCACTGAGTAAGCTTCCGGAGTGTTGAAGTCATCGTTCATCGCTTCAGTAAAACGACTTACATACTCTTCACCACCAGCTGCAGGTGTGGTTAGATCCAAACCACGCAGAGACGTGTACAGACGCTCCAGCGATGCACGAGCCTGATTGAGATTCTCTTCACTGTAGTTTAGCTGGCTACGGTAGTGACCTGACATCAGGAAGTAACGAACGGTTTCAGAGTCGTAGTGATTTAGTACGTCACGGATAGTGAAGAAGTTGCCTAGCGATTTAGACATTTTCTCTTTATCAACCATCACCATGCCACTGTGCATCCAAGTATTCACATACTGAGTATCATGAGCACAGCACGACTGAGCAATTTCATTTTCGTGGTGAGGGAACTGCAAATCCGAACCACCACCGTGAATGTCAAAGTGGTTACCCAGAATTGAAGAGTTCATCGCAGAACATTCAATGTGCCAGCCAGGGCGACCTGGGCCCCACGGAGATTCCCACGTTGGCTCACCTGGCTTCGACATTTTCCAAAGCACGAAATCCAGAGGACTGCGCTTAGCACTGTCGACATCAACACGAGCACCCGCTTGTAGCTGATCCAAATCCTGTTTAGATAGCTTGCCGTACTCATCAAACTTCTTCACTTCGAACATCACATCGCCGTTGCTCGCAACGTAAGCAAAACCACGTTCAATTAGCTTTTCTACCAGCTCGATGATTTCTGTAATAAATTCTGTCGCTCGCGGCTCTACGTCAGGACGCTTCATGTTCAATGCATCAAAGTCAGCATGCATTTCACCAATCAGACGTTCTGTTAATGAATCACAGCTTTCGCCGTTTTCATTTGCGCGTTTGATGATTTTGTCATCGATGTCAGTAATATTGCGCACAAACGTTAGGTCATAACCTAAATAACGTAAGTAGCGTGATACAACGTCAAAAGAAACGAAGGTACGACCGTGCCCAATATGACAGAGATCATAGATGGTTACCCCACAGACATACATGCCAACTTTGCCAGCATTGATTGGTTTGAATTCCTCTTTCTGTCTTGTGAGTGTGTTGTATATCTTTAACATGATCTCTTTCTAATATTTTCGGTGAATCAAAGGTAGTGCATCAGTATATCAAGTCATCCACTAATAGGTAATCCCTCAATCGGCTAAAAAGCCATCATTAGCACCGCTACTCACCTCTCAACCTGTGCTTTTCACATGTTAATGTCTTAAAAGTTAGGCTAGAATCTTTGCTTCAAGTCAAAAACATATGTAAAGGACAAAATCATGATCACCCTTCACACAAATTTTGGTGATATCAAAATTCAACTAAATGAAGAAAAAGCACCAGAAACAAGTGCAAACTTCCTACAGTACTGCCGTGATGGTTTTTACGACAACACACTATTCCACCGTGTTATCGATGGTTTCATGATTCAAGGTGGTGGCATGGAGTCTGGTCTTCGTGAGAAACCAACTCGTGCGCCAATCAAAAACGAAGCAAACAACGGTCTGAGCAACAAAGTGGGCACACTTGCAATGGCTCGTACTATGGAACCGCATTCAGCAAGTTCTCAGTTCTTCATCAACGTGAACAACAACACTTTCCTAGATTTCCGCAGCGAAAGCCTAGACGGTTGGGGTTACTGTGTATTCGGTGAAGTTGTTGAAGGCATGGACATCGTTAACAAGATTAAAGGTGTAAGTACTGGCTCTATGGGTATGCACCAAGACGTACCTCTAGAAGAAGTGCTAATCACTGGCACAACAATCGAAGAATAATCCGATTAAAGAGAGCGCGCTGCGCTCTCTTCTTTATCTACTATGACCACATTATTTATCTCTGATCTACATCTATCTGCCACGACTCCTGAAACTACGTCATGCTTTATCCGCTTTATGCGTGAAGAAGCCGTTCACGCTGATGCCCTCTATGTATTAGGCGACTTGTTTGAGTTCTGGGTTGGTGACGATGACCGTTCCGATTTTGCTGAGAGTATCCGAGCAGAATTTAAAGCCCTGACAGACAGTGGCGTCCCTTGCTATTTCACTCAGGGAAATCGAGATTTTCTTGTTGGGCGACGATTTGCCAAACAGACGGGTGTTAAGCTGCTTGGCGATGAGACCGTTATCGATCTATACGGTACAAAAGCAGTGGTATTACACGGCGATACTCTGTGTACTAAAGATGTCAAATATCTCGAGTTTCGGGCCAAAGTACATCAGCCTTGGCTACAGTGGGTGTTTAACCGTATCCCAATGTTCATCAAGACCAAGATTGTTTCTAAAGTTCAATCGGACATCAAAGATGACAAACAGACCAAGTCACTCGACATCATGGACGTTACACAAAGCGAAGTCGAAAAAGTCATGCGCGATCACAACGTGGAACTCATGATCCATGGTCACACTCATCGCCCCGATGTTCACAGTTTTGAACATCAGAATCGTGTCTATACTAGAATTGTGCTGGGTGATTGGTACACTCAAGGTTCGGTTTTGGTCTTCAACAAAAATAATTTCGATCTACAACAAAGACCTTTTTCTGGTTAAGTAACCGATCTTATGCACAATATGGCTCACTTTTTTTGATGGTTCTCATTCGGCAGATCATACACGGAGCGCGGTAACTACCTTGAAACACTCGTATATCGCAAGACAACCCATTCTGGACAAAGATAAACAAACGGTAGGCTATGAGCTACTTTTTAGGGATGGTCCTAAAAACACCTTCCCTGAGATTGATCCGGAGCAGGCAACGAGTCGGTTATTGTCCGATCATTTTCTTTCGACCCACTATGCGACTCTGGGTGACAAACTTGGTTTTGTAAATTTCCCTTACCAAAGTCTGCTCAACAAGGTTCCAACTCTCTTTCCAGCTGAGAGCTTAGTTGTTGAGATTCTAGAGGACTGCCCTCCAACTAAAGAGCTGCTGCTCGCAGTCAAAGAAATGTCCGCTCTTGGCTACAAAATAGCACTGGATGATTTTGTTCCGAGTAAAGAGTGGAAAGCCTTCCTGCCATACATTTCGATGATCAAATTCGATATTCGTCAGGTGCCGATTGAGAAAGCGAGAATGTTTATGCTGCGCCTATCAGGCAGTAACATAGAGTTTCTTGCGGAAAAGGTAGAAACATACGAAGAGTTCGAGCAAGCCAAAGCGGCTGGATTCGGCTATTTCCAAGGATATTTCTTCAGTAAACCAGAAATGATCAGCCGTAAATCTCTTGAGCCCTCTTTTATGACGGTGGTTCAGTTACTAACAGAGATTTCCAAGCCTGATATGGACTATGCAGCAATTGAAGCTCTGATCACCAGAGACCTGACTCTGTCATACAAACTACTGACGTTTGTAAACTCTTCTTCGATCGTGCGTTCCAAAATCCAGTCTTTCAAACAAGCTCTGGTTTACTTAGGCGAAGATAAGCTACGTAAATTTATCTCGCTGGTCGCACTGGCTTCCACTCAAGACAGCAAACCGGATTATCTCTACGGTCTCTCAATTCAGAGAGCACGTTACTGTGAACTATTGGCGTCAAAGCTAGAGACAAAACTCGAACCCGGCCAAGCATTTCTGACCGGCATGTTTTCGCTGATAGACAGTTTACTCGACCGTCCGCTTGAGCAGATTCTCGAAGAAATCTCGATTGATGACCCGATAAAACTCGCAATCATTGCTAATGAAGGCATACTTGGCGATATTCTTACCCTAACCAAAGCTTATGAAAAAGCTGAGTGGGATGAAGTTCATCACCGTAGCGCTATTATTGGCCTCGATAATGACACTCTCAGCGAGTGCTACGACATGTCGGTGAAATGGACTGCAGACCTGCTCTCGGTCAAAACCAGTTAATTGGAGTATTTATGAGTTCGTGTCCTTGTGGCAGTTCACAGGATTATTCAGCCTGCTGCGAGCCTATCCATAACAATCATTCGTTAGCCAAAACCCCAGAGCAACTGATGCGTTCACGCTATTCGGCTCACGTAAAGGGCTTGGTTGACTATGTAATAGATACCTATCACCCAAGTTGCAATGCTGTCCAGCAACGTCAAGAGATCGCAGAGTCGATCGATAGCGATTGGTGCGGTTTGGAAGTGACCACTACAGAAGCAGGCAAAGATAACGACGAAGGTTTTGTCACGTTTAAAGCCTATTTCAACCAAGACGGTCAACAATATTGCCTTGAGGAACGTTCAAGATTCGTTCGCGAAAACGATCTGTGGTACTACATCGATGGCACGTTTCCAAGCGACGAGACGGACTCTCGTTTGAATCAACCAATAAACCAACTAAAAGTTGGACGTAATGACCCGTGTATTTGTGGAAGCGGCAAAAAGTTTAAAAAGTGTTGCGGTTAATGCATCAATAAAAAAAGCAGGCTTAAA
>NZ_AEVS01000082.1 GCF_000189255.1 Vibrio brasiliensis LMG 20546
CGAAGCGAAGCGTTCTAAATTCTCGTAGGACGAAGTCCGTTCTCGAAGCGCAGCGTTCTAATTTCTCGCAGGGCGCAGCCCGTTCTCAACTACTCTGCGTCACCCAGGATCACTGAGTCTAACGCGATGATCATCATATCGTTGAAAGTCGTCTGACGCTCATCTGAAGTCGTTTGCTCACCAGTCTTGATGTGGTCAGAAACAGTACAGATAGTCAGAGCTTTAGCACCGTATTCAGCACAAACGCCGTAGATACCCGCCGCTTCCATCTCAACACCTACGATGCCGTACTTGTCCATTACATCGAACATTTCAGGATCTGGTGTGTAGAAGAGCTCTGCAGAGAACAGGTTACCAACTTTTACTTCAATGCCACGAGCTTTTGCTGCATCTTCTGCTGCACGTACCATTTTGTAGTCAGCGATAGCAGCAAAGTCATGGCCTTTAAAGCGAATACGGTTCACTTTAGAGTCAGTACAAGCACCCATGCCGATAACAACGTCGCGAACTTTAATGTCTTCGCTTACTGCGCCACAGCTGCCTACGCGGATAATTTTCTTCACGCCAAAGTCTTTGATAAGTTCAGTCGCGTAGATTGAGCACGATGGGATACCCATACCGTGACCCATTACTGATACTTTACGACCCTTGTAAGTACCCGTGAAGCCGTACATGTTTCGTACGTCACATACCTGTACAACATCTTCCAAGAAGGTTTCTGCAATGTATTTAGCACGTAGCGGGTCACCCGGCATTAGAACAACATCTGCGAATGCACCCATTTCTGCGTTGATATGTGGAGTTGCCATGATTCAATTTCCTTAGTTAGAAATGACAAAATAATAGAGGGACATGCCCTCTATTTTAATTAAACCGTTTTGATTACAGGAAGTTTTTACCGTAATCCATTGGTGAGATACCAAAATGACTCGCCAGTGTCTGACCGATATCAGCGAATGTGTCACGTAGACCAAGAGAGCCCGCTGGGACTTTTGGACCGTAAACAATCACTGGGATATGCTCACGAGTGTGGTCTGTGCCTGGCCAAGTTGGATCACAACCGTGGTCAGCCGTCAGAATAAGCACATCATCTTGTTCCATTAACTCTAGTACTTCGTTGATACGACCGTCGAAGTATTCTAGTGCTGCGGCATAACCCGCAACATCACGGCGGTGGCCGTATGCTGAGTCAAAATCTACAAAGTTAGTGAATACGATAGTGTTATCGCCAGCTTGCTTAATTTGCTCTAGCGTTGCTTCAAACAGAGCTGGGATACCTGTTGCTTTCACTTTCTTAGTGATGCCGCAGTTAGCGTAGATATCAGCAATCTTACCGATTGAAACGACATCACCTTGCTTCTCTTCTACCAGTTTTTGTAGAACGGTTGCTGAAGGTGGCTCAACAGACAGGTCACGACGGTTACCCGTACGCTCAAACTGACCTTTACCAGCACCAACAAATGGACGAGCGATAACACGACCGATATTGTAGTCTTCAAGCTCTTCACGAGCGATTTGGCATAGCTCTAGCAGGCGGTCAAGACCGAAAGTCTCTTCGTGACAAGCAATCTGGAATACTGAGTCTGCTGAAGTATAGAAGATTGGCTGACCTGTCTTCATGTGCTCTTCACCAAGATCATCAAGAACTTGCGTGCCTGATGCGTGGCAGTTACCCAAGAAGCCATCAAGGCCTGCACGCTCAAGGATGCGGTCTGTCAGTTCTTTAGGGAAGCTGTTCTCTTTGTCTGTAAAGTAACCCCAGTCAAACAGAACCGGAACACCAGCGATTTCCCAGTGACCAGACGGAGTGTCTTTACCAGAAGATAGCTCTGCTGCGTGACCGTATGCGCCAATGATTTCTGCATCAGCATCCAGACCCGGAGCGAAGTTACCTGTGGACTCTTTATGAGCCATTGCAAGGCCAAGCTTAGATAGGTTTGGTAAGCGAAGTGGACCACTACGATCCGCATTGTCCGCAAGACCTTTATCACACTGCTCTGCGATATGACCCAGGGTATCAGAACCCACATCACCAAAGTCTTTTGCATCAGCCGTTGCACCGATACCAAATGAGTCTAAGACTAAAATAAATGCTCTTTTCATTATTGCTTCCTCAATTGGTCGAGAGCAAAAGCTTCAATCAACCAATCTTATTAATATTATATTAAGCCCTGAACAGCTGGAGTCGCGGCCAACAAGGCTGCAACTCCATCTCTAGGGTTTAAACGTCTTCAGCGCGGATCTGGCGATAAACTTCAGGTGTTGGTGTGTATTCACCACCTACCGTAATTGCCTTCTTCAGCGCATCTGCCGCTTCCTGCCATTGCTCTTCTGTGCGAGCATGAATAACAGCAAGAGGCTTGTCGTTAGATGCTTGTTCACCTAAACGGATGAATTGGTCAAAACCTACCGCGTAATCAATCGTGTCTGTCGCAACGCGGCGACCACCACCCATTGATACAACCGCCATACCAATCGCACGAGTATCCATTGCTGAAACGACACCTGATTCATCAGCATAAACTGGCTTAACAATTTCAGCTTTATCCAGGTAGTTATCGTAGTTCTCAACGAAGTCAGCAGGGCCACCAAGGCCGGCAACCATTTTACCGAAGCACTCAGCCGCTTTACCGTTGTCTAGCACTTCCATCAGCTTAGCACGTGCATCTTCTGTGTTATCAGCCAGTTTAGCCAGTACTAACATTTCCGCACATGACGCCATAGTGACTTCTAGAAGACGAGGGTTGCGGTATTCACCAGTCAGGAATTGAACGGCTTCACGAACTTCTACTGCGTTACCCGCCGATGAAGCCAGAACCTGGTTCATATCGGTAAGAATGGCTGTTGTCTTAGTACCAGCACCATTTGCTACAGCAACGATTGATTTCGCTAGTTCTTCTGACGCTTCGTAAGTTGGCATAAATGCGCCTGAACCTACTTTTACGTCCATAACCAGTGACTCAAGACCAGCAGCCAGTTTCTTTGACAGAATTGATGCTGTGATCAGTGAGATGTTATCTACTGTCGCTGTAATATCACGAGTTGCGTAAACACGCTTATCCGCTGGAGCAAGATCGCCAGTTTGACCGATAATCGCTACGCCAGCGTCTTTAGTCACATCACCGAATACTTCGTTGGTTGGTGTGATGTTGTAGCCTGGAATTGACTCAAGTTTGTCTAGTGTGCCGCCAGTATGACCAAGGCCACGACCAGAGATCATAGGAACAAAGCCACCACATGCTGCAACCATAGGGCCAAGCATTAGTGAAGTGACGTCACCGACACCACCGGTTGAGTGTTTATCAACGATTGGGCCGCCAAACTCTTTGTGGCTCCAGTCAATGACCATACCTGAGTCACGCATAGCACACGTTAATGCGATACGTTCTGGCATTGTCATCTCGTTGAAGAAAATAGCCATTGCAAACGCTGCAATCTGACCTTCAGATACAGTGTTTTTTGCTACGCCTTGGATAAAGAAGTTGATTTCGTCGGCAGTCAGAACTTCGCCGTCACGTTTTTTACGAATGATTTCTTGAGGTAAGTACATTAGATCCTCCCATGCTTTGTGCAGCAAGGTTGTAAGGTAAAGAGGTAATGTGGAGTGGCGAATTACCACCCCACCAAACAGACTTTCTTGTTATCAGTTCTCTAAATATTTGACGTTGCGGCGCCAAATACGATGAGACAATTAGTAAGCTGCTGGATCAGCAGTTTCGTCTGTTACTTCTAATGTATTAAGTAGGTTAGTCAGCAGGCTTGACGCACCGAAACGGTAGTGACGCGCATCAACCCAGTTGTCACCCAGGATTTCATCAGCCATTGCTAAGTACGCTTGCGCATCTTCAGCAGTACGTACGCCACCAGCTGGTTTGAAACCAACAGTTTCTGCAACGCCCATATCGCGAATAACTTCAAGCATCATGCGAGCGTATTCTGGAGTTGCGTTTACTGGCACTTTACCAGTTGAAGTTTTAATGAAGTCTGCACCCGCTTTGATACAGATTTCAGAAGCTTTCTTGATTAGTGCTTCTTCTTTTAGCTCACCCGTTTCGATGATCACTTTTAGAAGAATGTCACCACACGCTTCTTTACATTGCTTAACTAGCTCGAAGCCAACTTCTTCGTTACCTGCCATTAGAGCACGGTAAGGGAATACTACGTCTACTTCATCTGCACCGTAAGCAACTGCCGCTTTAGTCTCAGCAACTGCGATTTCAATATCGTCGTTACCGTGTGGGAAGTTAGTTACAGTCGCGATGCGAACTTCTGGTGTACCTTGCTCACGAAGTGTCTTCTTAGCAATAGGAATAAAGCGAGGGTAAATACAGATTGCAGCTGTGTTACCTACCGCTGATTTAGCGTCATGACAAAGTGAGATAACTTTCGCGTCAGTGTCGTCATCATTCAGCGTAGTTAGGTCCATTAGTTTAAGTGCACGTAGTGCTGCTGCTTTTAAATCGCTCATTTCTATCTCCGATCAATATTCAAAAATTTTACTGCTCAACCCGACTTTCGAGTTGGCGATGTAGTCATTAATGAACGGACTTGGTTCCTTGAAGACTCGGCATATACAGCGAATTCATATGCCAATTGCTATCCTTGTCACCGCACAGTACCAGTTTGGTCTATGGCACAACAATCTACGATTGCGGTGTCTAACGTATATGGGCTTAAGCCCAAGCAACTCTAGGTTGCTGCCAGCGCCAATCATACTCCTTGTATCAATTATCGCTAGCTAAAAAACCTTTCAATAATCCATTGATAGGTTACACCACCTAAGTAAACGCCGACGATGCCCATAACACCCGCTAAAACAGGGGGCGCAGGTACCGGCAACTTGATGGCGGAAAACAGGACTCCAACAACAAAACCCGCTAGGGTTGCGAGGATAACTTCATACATAAGTTTGACCCTACTTTCTATAGATACCTACATTATAGATATTTGTCGCAGAACTGTAGTGGCTCATAGAGCGCAAACGGTTTGTATCTCAAAAAAGATTCTGCTTAACGTTTGCTCAGTCTTAATCACCTGCAAACACTCAGAACCCGCTCTCCTAAATCTGATTTAGGTACGTTAATCAAATCTGGTCATACACTGGGTAATCGCAGTTTCGAGTTTTTACAAATATTCTTCAAAGTAGTGGCAGCAAGAAACCTGTTTCACTTGAGGCTCTTATCGCGTTCACTACGCCGAAAAATAAAAAAACCCCGCAGTAACAGAGTTACTACGGGGTTTTGTAAAACGGCGTCTATATAATCTTTCGCTTACTAAATTAGAAAGATAGGAAGAAGCCAGCGATTGTCGCTGCCATTAGGTTAGATAGCGTACCAGCACAAACCGCTTTAACACCCATACGAGCGATGTCGTGACGACGGTTTGGAGCTAGACCACCTAGACCACCTAGTAGAATCGCGATAGAAGAAAGGTTCGCGAAACCACATAGAGCAAATGCGATGATAGCTTGAGTCTTCTCAGACATTACTGCACCTGTCGCTGCAACAACTTGAGCGTTCTCGCCAACGTAAGGTACGAAGTTTAGGTAAGCTACGAATTCGTTAACAACTAGTTTCTGACCGATGAATGAACCAGCAACTGTTGCTTCAGCCCAAGGTACACCGATTAGGAATGCTAGAGGAGCGAATAGCCAACCTAGAAGTAGTTCTAGAGTTAGGTTTTCCATACCGAACCAACCGCCAACGCCACCTAGGATACCGTTGATTAGAGCGATTAGACCGATGAATGCTAGTAGCATTGCACCTACGTTTAGAGCAAGTTGTAGACCAACTGATGCGCCGCCTGCTGCTGCGTCGATAACGTTAGCTGGCTTGTCGTCACCACCGTCGATGTCATCACCGATACTCTCATCTGGCGTGTCAGTTTCAGGTTTAATGATTTTAGCGAATAGTAGACCACCAGGTGCTGCCATGAATGATGCTGCTACAAGGTACTCTAGAGGTACACCCATAGATGCGTAACCTGCTAGTACACCACCAGCAACAGACGCTAGACCACCACACATTACTGCAAATAGCTCAGACTGAGTCATTTTTGGTACAAACGGACGAACCACTAGAGGTGCTTCAGTTTGACCAACGAAGATGTTAGCTGCTGCAGACATTGACTCGGCACGTGAAGTACCTAGTGCTTTTTGTAGACCGCCACCAAGAATCTTGATAACCCACTGCATTACACCAATGTAGTAAAGTACAGAGATAAGTGCAGAGAAGAAGATTAGCGTTGGAAGTACTTGGAAAGCAAAGATGAAACCGATACCGTCAACTGAGAAGTTAACTAGGCTGCCGAATAGGAAACCAGTACCGTCTTTACCGTAGTCGATAACGTTCTGTACACCAGCTGAGAAACCAGCTAGTAGGTCGCGACCCCATGGTACGTAAAGAACGAAACCACCGATGATGAATTGGATAGCAAATGCGCCACCCACAGTTCTTAGATTGATAGCTTTGCGGTTATCAGACAGTAGTAATGCAATTCCTAGCAATACTGCCATACCGACTAGGCTCATAAACAGGCTCATAGTTTATGACTTCCTTATATGTTATTTGTTGGCGTGTTACAAAATGGAGCTCAAAAGCGGAGGCAATTATACTCATCCGTCCATTGATAAAGTAATGCCGTCCTCACAGTTTCTAATAAGATTCATCATGTGTTCACTCATTTACGTGAACGAGATCACCATTCACGACCTCTTCAATCATCATATGAACAATTTATTTCGAAATTATTCACAAATATCGAAGGCAGAATTGCTATTTTTCCAAACGATTTCAGCAATCGTTTGCTCTGGTAATCCTTTCAGGCTTGCGAGGCAGGACAATATTTCACCTATCATCTTAGGATGATTGGCCTTGCCTTGATGTCCGTTTAATGGCATGTCGGGTGCATCCGTTTCCAGAACTAGATTTTCGACCGCTAAATGCGCAATAGCCAGCCGAGTTTTATTCGCTCTTGGATAAGTGATTACCCCTCCGACGCCAATATAAAAACCACGTTCAACAAACTGCATCGCTTGCTGATAACTTCCAGAAAAACCATGCAGCACACCGCCAAATTCAAACTGCTTTTGCTTAAGAATCTGCAACAAACGATTGTGTGTCTTACGACTATGTAAGATGAGCGGAAGCTTAAACTCATTGGCAATGTCAACTTGCTGAACGAAAATCCGCTCCTGCAGTTCCATATCAACATCTATCATGGCATCTAGACCACACTCACCCACAGCAACACACAAACCTTGATGTTGTTCTAATAGTAGACGCAATTCGGTAAAAGAGTGCTGACTTTGTTGATCGATAAATAGTGGATGAATTCCTAACGCGTAATACAGCTCTGAATATTGTTGCGAGAGTGAGATCAGTTTTTGCCAGTTCGACGGGCCGATTGCAGGCAAAATAAAACGCTCAACTCCGTGCTGTTGTGCACTCTCTATATGCTGCCTGAAGTCAGCAGAGAAACAGTCGAAATCAAGATGGCAGTGGGTATCAAAAAGGCGCATCATCGCTGCGCCTTCGTATCGTTATTTACTGGGGAGTGGCTAGGTTCACTTCGGTAGGGAACGCAGCTTCGTTTGTTCTCCGGAGTCAAACCTAAAGACAAACACCACTGATCATATTTGGCTATCCAACGCTTAAACCAAACTAACATTCCCGACGCCCTCTGCTACTGCTCTTCGCGTTTGAAAACAAGCTCAGTCGGAGTCGACTCATCTTCAACGAAGTAATAACCAGCCGTATCAAACTTAGTTAAGTCGGCAACACTGGAGATACGTTGTTCAATGATGAAACGAGCCATCATGCCGCGCGCTTTTTTAGCGTAGAAGCTGATCACTTTATACTGACCATTCTTACAATCTTTAAACACGGGAGTAATCGCTTGTGCATCAAGAGCTTTAGGCTTAACCGCTTTAAAGTACTCATTCGAAGCCAGATTAATCAGTACATTGTCACCCTGAGCGGCAATCGCTTCGTTTAGCTTATCGGTAATCACATTGCCCCAGAACTGGTACAAGTTACTACCTTTGTCATTTGCTAGCTTAGTGCCCATTTCCAGACGGTAAGGCTGCATCAGGTCGAGAGGCTTAAGCAAGCCGTATAAACCTGACAGCATGCGCAGGTGACTCTGCGCATAGTCAAAATCCTCGTCGCTCAGAGACTCAGCGTCTAAACCTGTATACACGTCACCTTTGAATGCCAGAATGGCTTGGCGCGCGTTATCGGTAGTGAATGTTTCGCTCCACTCTTGAAAACGACCAACGTTTAAATCAGCAATTTTATCGCTGACTTTCATTAAGCTCGCGACGTCTGCTGGCGTAAGCTTACGGCAAACATCAATGAGTTCTTTTGAGTACTCTACCAAGTCCGGCTGAGTAAATTTTTCTGTCGCCAGAGGAGATTCATAATCTAACGTTTTCGCAGGTGAAACGACAATTAACATGACTTTATACTCTATCCATTTATCTGTTTTATAGAGTTTAGGGTACAAAAAAAGCCATGCGATGTCTGCATGGCTTTTTAAATCGTTTTAATAGGCAAATGTTATCACCTGAATTTGCAGCAGTAGCCAAGCGACAAATCAGCAGAGCTACCACTTCAAGTATTACGATTAAACTAGTCTTTTTTGCTCTGATCCCAGATACCATCTTCAAGCTGAGATTTCAGCTCTGGGAAATCATTTGAGTCAAACGTCGGGACTTTACCTTCATCAAGCTGACGGTTGTAGTCTTTCGCTAGTTTGATAACAATGCCAGACAGTAGCAGAATCGCAATCAAGTTAACAATAGCCATCAGACCCATAGATACGTCAGCCAGCGCCCATACTACTGGTAGAGAAGCAACCGCACCGAACATCACCATACCAAGTACGATAATGCGGAAAATACCCAGACCCGCTTTATGGTTATGCTCAAGGAAGATTAAGTTGGTTTCAGCGTATGAGTAGTTAGCAATGATTGAAGTAAATGCGAAGAAGAAGATCGCAACTGCAACAAAGATGCCGCCCCACTCACCAACCTGAGAGCTTAATGCTGTCTGAGTTAGCTCGATACCCGTAACCTCACCGTGTGGTACATACTCTCCTGACATCAGGATAATAGCCACAGTCGCAGAACAGATAACGATAGTATCCATAAATACGCCTAGCATCTGTACATAACCTTGAGAAGCCGGGTGTGGCGGGTAAGGTGTTGCAGATGCTGCCGCGTTAGGCGCAGAACCCATACCAGCTTCGTTCGAGAACAGGCCGCGTTTGATACCATTGATCATCGCCTGAGCAATCGCATAACCCAGACCGCCAGCAGCTGCTTCTTGCAGGCCAAATGCGCTCTTAAAGATTAGCGTCAGTACTGCAGGCAACTTATCAATGTTCATTACCATCACGAACATTGCTAGAAGCAGGTAAGCCAGAGCCATAACAGGAACAATCAGTTCTGCTACGCGTGCAATACGCTTGATACCACCGAAGATTACAACCGAAGATAGCAGCACAACAACGATACCAACGTAAGTATCATCCCAACCGAATGCGTTGTGCATTGCGTTGGCGATTGAGTTTGCCTGTACCGCATTGAAAACCAAACCGAATGCAATGATCAGGAATACAGAGAAAAGTACCCCCATCCAACGCATGCCAAGGCCTTTTTCCATGTAGTACGCAGGACCACCACGGTAGTTGCCGTCATCATCTTTAGTCTTGTATAGCTGAGCCAGAGTACTTTCAGCGAACGACGTCGCCATACCAAGCATTGCAATTAACCACATCCAGAAAATCGCGCCAGGGCCACCCGCAGTTAGAGCAACCGCAACACCAGCCATGTTACCTGTACCTACACGTGCAGCCAGACTGGTACAAAGAGCTTGGAAAGAAGAGATACCAGCTTTGTCTGCTTTACGGCTGTTTTTCAGTACAGAAAACATGTGGCCGAAGTGACGGAACTGGATAAAGCCCAAACGGACTGTAAAGTAGATTCCCACACCGACCAGAAGATAAACAAGAATAGAACCCCAAAGCAGGTCATTCATTAAATTAATTAAGTCTGTCATAACATCCTCATATTGAGATTTCGCCGATCTCTGCTTCCAAGCCATCCATCTAACTGCCGCGCTAAGTGTCAAGATTGCTTAGCGTTGATATAGTTGTTCTATGCAGTTTAGACCTGTAAAACTCGCCTCATGCTTCCATTTTACGTATCGACGTAATTTTTGACGGGCGGATAATGCAGCGAAGAAGGACAAAAATCAATATGCAAATGAGTGCTTTTGATTGTTATATTTCACTAGATGGTCACCATCAATTAACACGTAACAGCACAAACATAAAACAACAAACAAACAACCAATCTAAAATTCTATAACATTTGACAAATTCCGAAACATATAAAATCACAAACACACCGATGGTTAAGATTCCTTACAACACAAGGCATAGAGTAAATAGCACACGGTAAAAACAGTAAGCTTCTGTTCTGCTCATAGACACATAGCCGATATCTATTCATTGAGACCACGATTTGTACAGCTAATTAACAACCTTAAATCGGCAATTTAGCACTTCAACGCAAGTTAAACGTTCAAAAAACCACCATTTCGTGGCGGTTTTTTTGTGACCTCCTCGCACAATATCAGTAAAAACTTCATTGAAACGTAACAAATGAGAAACTAATCAAGGTTACGGTGGAATCAGATATGGTATTAAAAAATGACCCCGCTTAGAGGGACAAAAATCATAAAGAGGTAGCTTATGGAAGGCTTAAACTTTGAAGAAATTTTTGAACAGGATTTTCCAAAAGGACGAGCAGGCCGCTCGAAACCGGTAAAACGTAAATGGCGAGAAATCGAAGCGATCAAAGATCGCCAACGATTACAAAAAGAGTTGATGGATATGGATATCGGCTTTAATGATATAGATAAACTTGAGTATTAAAAAAAGAGGCCTTGTTGCCTCTTTTTTATTACCTGCTATCAAGTACATTCATGTTCAGTTTGATGAACCCGCTCAGCAAGCTGCTTATATTGCTCTGCTATGGTACTACCAAATACAGGATCGTCTTCACAAACACTCCATTGTTGTTCAACCGCCTGCCAATCCTTAACAGTAAACGTCTCAATTAAGTAAGGAAAGATCGACTTCTCCTCCGTTTCCAGGTGAGCTTTCTGCGCATCAAGGAAGTTTTCGAGTTGCTCTATAAACATCTCCTGAGGAATAACCGCATCCTGTAGCACCATATCAACGACATCAAGGAAAGCATGAGTCTTTTCAGACAATGTCTGATGCTCCAACTCAAGGTTATCTATCTGATGGTGGTGACCATAGTGCTTTGTATAGTAGTGATACAAAATGTCTTCTTTGGGGTGATGCACTTTCTCGGAATGGTTAGCAAGGTAGTCAACTAACTCTCTTAATACCCTATAGTTGACTGGGCGCTCACTTTTAAGTTGCGTTAACTTATGGCGAAGTAAAGCAAGTAAACGCACCATGTATCCGTGCTCACGACGTATCCTTTCAATCATCATAGCGGACTCTCCTTAACACCTACTTTTATTAAGTGTATAAGAGAACAATACATCCCGCTTTGATGCTGACCAAAATTTAGGCAAATATCAAAAGGATTAGCCAATCTCGACAGGCAAACGCCACTCTATCGGCTCTAAACCCTGTTGAGCTAAAATCTGATTAGTTTGTGAAAAGTGACGGCAACCGAAAAAGCCCCGATGGGCAGACAGAGGTGATGGATGCGGGCCAGCTAACACAAAGTGTTTATTGCGATCGATAAAACGTCCTTTCTTCTGCGCATGTGCGCCCCACAGTAAAAACACGACACCAGACTGATGTTGGTTAATCGCCTCAATAACTCTATCGGTGAAAGTTTCCCAGCCACTCTTGGCGTGCGAGTGCGCTTTGCCCTGTTCAACGGTCAACACAGTATTAAGCAATAAAACACCTTGCTCAGCCCAGCTCTGTAAATAGCCATGTTTAGGTATCTCAAAGCCTTCAACATCCTTAGCTAACTCTTTATACATATTGACCAGAGAAGGAGGCGTTTTAACACCAGGTAGTACAGAAAAGCACAGGCCATGAGCTTGATTCGGACCGTGGTATGGGTCTTGCCCGAGAATCACCACTTTGACGTCGCCAAACTCAGTGGTTTTGAATGCATTGAATACGTCTTTGGCTGGCGGAAAAACAACTTTACCTGAAGCGCGCTCGCTTTCTACGAATGCCAGCGTTTGCTGGAAATACTCTTGCTGCTTTTCAGCACCAATCACATCGTGCCAAGTCAGTTGAGATTTCATCACCTATTCCTTCTACCTATATATATGCGACCTGATTGTCGCAAAATAAGTAGAAGGAACAAAGAGAAGATTACTGCTTCTGCGGAGTGCGGTAGTGACCTTGTCCAGTAATGTGACGGTTTGGCATCGGAAAACGTACCGGGCGAGCAGAAATATAAGAATAAGAGAAAGGCATAATGTCACCCTCATAGCATTGAACACAAAGTAACCTATGAAAGATTAATGCCAGTTTTTCTTATTGCGCTTTTTTACTTGCAGCCTGATGGTGAAACTCTCTCAATCTGCTGATCTCTTGTGACCAAATGTCCGGATCGATTGTTTCTAAAATCAAAGGGATACCATCAAACCTGGCATCTTTGGCTATATACTCAAAACAGTGCCAACCTATCTCTCCTTGACCTAACGAGTGATGTCTATCCACTTTGCCGCCTAAGGCAATCTTTGAGTCATTAATGTGCATTGCCTTTAAATAGCGCATACCAACTATCTGATCGAACTCAGCAAAAGTGGCTTCACAAGCGTCAAAGCTACTCAGGTCATAGCCTGCGGCAAAGGTGTGGCAAGTATCGATACAAACGCCTACTCTCGACTTGTCTTCGACCTGCTCAATGATTTCGGCAAGGTGTTCGAAGCGCCAGCCTAAATTAGTACCTTGCCCTGCCGTATTTTCTATTACTGCAATCACCTCAGGAACAGCCTGATGCGCCAGACTGATCGACTCAGCGATTTTTGCCAGACACTCTTTTTCAGAAATCTTCTTTAAATGACTCCCAGGATGAAAATTGAGTAGTGTTAAGCCGAGCTGATGACACCTCTCCATTTCATCAATAAACGCTGCACGCGATTTCTCTAGCTTCTCTTCTTCAGGCGCTCCTAAGTTAATCAGATAGGAGTCATGAGGCAGAATCTGTTCTGCCGTAAAGCCAAGCATTTTGCAGTTAGCCTTAAATGCCGAGATCGTTTTCTCTTCGAGAGGTTTAGCGACCCACTGACGTTGATTTTTGGTGAATAGCGCAAATGCATTAGCACCTATCTCGCGAGCTCTCAATGGCGCTTGATCAACGCCACCCGCAGCGGATACGTGAGCACCAATAAACTTACTTCCATAATTATTTTTTATCATTGTCATTTAATCACTTTACACTTTCAGAATGGCTACCAATTTACAGGTACTTAGTAGACCAAGTTCAATTTTTCAGCTCATTTTGTAGTAAATTTACAACAAAATGAGCTATTAAATATTTTTATATGTTCAAATATATTGTAACTACGTTGTTTTCAATCACTTTATTGATTTAGAACAAGAAAATAAA